>JAEVZQ010000027.1 GCA_023392135.1 Pseudomonadota bacterium
GGCGAGCTTGCATATTTCTAGCGGCTCTACGTCGCCGACCAACACGAGGTCCATGTTGGCCGGCTGCCGGATGAGAGTTGCATATTCTTTCAGCTCTTTCGCCAACTCGCTGGCTGGGAGGCTGACCTTGGCGATCTCCGCATCGAGGCTGTCAATTCCGTATGGATGATCGTTGCCGTAGAGTGCCGCATTGAAACGCCTCCGGATCTCCCCGTCGCCGCTATGCTTGTCGAGTAGAAGCTCCTGGAGAACGACCCGGGCTTCACTCTCGACTGTTCCAATGTCGCATTTCTGATCCAGGCTCGTGATCGCAAGCAGCTCGATGGCCTCCGAAGAGTATCTGGTCAGAAACGATGCATACCACTCCAGTCTGCCAGGACTGGTTGTTGCGCTGCTGTCCTGAATGAAGGTCCTATGTCGCCGCTTCAGGTCTTTGGCCGAGTAGTTGCCCGCCGCGCCCGTGAACGATGTGTGCTCCAGTATGTGGGCGAGCCCGCTGTGGTTCAGAATCTCGCAACTCCGCAGCACCAGCGCTGCACTAACATACTTCGAGCTGTTTCTGTAGCAATGCAGCCGCAAGCCGTTGCCAAGCCGATAGTCAGCTTGCAACCCACTCTGGGACTCGGCAGAAGTTGCAAGAGAAGGTCTTGAAAAAACTGAATAAAATCCGCTCGCTAAAACGAGCTGCAGCGCACTCCGACGAGTGGCATTCATCTGATCCCCCAAAATCAAACGGCTTAATAAACACAATCAGGCTTAGAAAGCTGATCCCTTGGCGCAATATCCCGACAAGCAAATCTGTAAACTGATCACATAACTCGCGGCGTTCGTCAACGGCCGTGAAATCGTGGAGAATGGATGTTTGGGGCAGTGCGCTCAGGAAGAAGGGGCTTTCCGGGCGCACTCCCGGCTGGGAGCGCCAAGCGGGTCGCTCAAGTCAGCGAGAGCAGAAACGGGCCTACCAGAGTCAGCCGAAGATCAGCGATGCGAGTTGCAGGTCAGAACCGGCCGCCCGTTCTCCAGCCGCCGCGGCGATCCTCGTCGTCGTCATCGTCATCATCGTCGCCGCGGCTCCAGCGCTTCCTCTTCCAGGACTCGTGAGTTGGAGACCAGCCGCCCCGTGACTCTGCCCGCCGCCAATCCCCGCCGCGCGACTCCTCACGTCCATCCGGCATCGGGATGGGAAACGGGAACGGGAATGACAGTCCACCGGACCGCCGGCCGCGTGGATAGCGCAGTCCGAAGCCGGTCCGCAGCATGTCCCAGAGTACGCCGCCCGTGATGACGCCGCCGAGGACCTGGCGGAGTATCCGGTCAAGATCGACCTCATTGTCAAAAGTAGCGTCGGGATGGTCATAACCGGAGTCGCGGAAGCGGTCGCGTGCGCGCTCCACCTCGACCCGCCGCTCGGCAATGGAGCGCGCCGATTTGCGAAGCTCGCCGATCTCCGACTCGATTTTGCCGATCTGCTCGTTCAGATCACCGATCCTGTGGACGATCGCGTCGTCGGCTGGTGTGGCCGTCCGCTTCGCCTCCCGCACCAGAGTATCGAACTGATCCTGCGCGTCGGCACTGGCGATGGTCTGCAGGGCCTCGCGATAGGCAGGATCATTGAGTCCTGTGACGAGCGCATCGCGCTTCTGGTCGAGGTCGCGCAGCGCCGATTGCCGGCTCTCGATAGTCTCGTCGGCCGATGCCAGCCTGCCGCGTGCCTCGTCAACCTCGCGCGCCAGGGCATCCTCGCCTGCTGCAACCAGCGCCTTCTGCTCGACCGCCAGCAGCTCCGCCCGCCGCTCGTCCGCGATCTCGCGCTGCAACCGTGCATGCTCCCGCAGCCGTGCCGGGATTTCGATCAGCATCGCGTAGTTGAGACGGGCGTCCGGGAAGCCGATGTAGCGCGCTACCATGCGGTCCATGAACCGTGCAAAACTGCCCGCCTGATAGCGCGAAGTCCCGTAGCCGATGCGCCATAAATAAGCGAAGAGCGGGTCATCGTCGTAGGGTTTGCGCTTCTCCGCCAGTTCGGCTTCCGATTGAGCGGCCTTGGCATCGGACGCCTCAGCCACCTTCACGGCCGTGTCGAGCGCGGCTCGCGCGCGTCTCCACGCGTCGGATGACCGGATCTCCTCCGCCACTTTGGCGCGCAGCTCGACGCGCGCGTCGATGGCATGCTCGAGTGCAGCGGCGGCGCCAGTGCGTTCCGCACCGGCCTGCTCCAGGGCGGCGATGGCGTGCGCGCGTTGGGCGGTGGTCGATTCGAGCTGCCGCCGGCGGCCTTCGAGCAGTTGGACAGCACGCGTTTCCGCCGCATCGAGATCATCGACCAGCCGCTTCGCCGTTATCTCGTCGAGCTTGATGCGAGCGAGCTCACGGAACGCGTCGCTGCGCTCGCGGCGCAGGCGCTCGGCATCGGCCGATGCGGAGGCGAGCGCACTGTCGAGCTCGGTCTCCTGCCGATGGAGACTGACAATCGCGTTCTCAATGCGCTCGAACGCCTGTCGTCCCGTCCACATCGATCGCCGCCCGCTTACTGCCAGGTGTTGATGGTGCCGCCCTCGAAGGGCATGCGATAGTCGACTTCGAGCTTGCCGCGGCGCTTCACGCCGAACACGTTGTTGTCGACGATCCCGTCCGGCCGCTTGTCCTCTGCGACGGCGTCGTAGGTCTTCTCGGGGACACGGACGCCGAACTGGCTGACGTTCGTGGTTTCCCCCGTCACCTCGTCCCTGATGGGCAGGGCCAGCCTCTTCCCGTCGGGCGCCACCGGCTCGACGATCACATAATAACGGCGTGCGCTGAACCAGCCCGGCGGGCTCCGCCAAAGTCCGGTGAGCTTGCCAGGCTCCGACACGATCCGCAGAGTGTATTGCACGCTCAGTGTATCCCGAAGCTGCGCGAGTTCCGCGTTGACTCGGCGCATTTCCGAAAGATCCCTGTCACGGAAGGCTCGCTCGCCATCCGCAAACAGCGCATCGGCCCTCTTCCGCGGCGCTTGCTCTGTGGCCATCTGG
>JAEVZQ010000030.1 GCA_023392135.1 Pseudomonadota bacterium
TGGAAGTGCTGACGCCGCCGGCAGTGGTGAAGCTGTTGCGACTTGGTTTGCAGCCACGACTGCATTGGACTGCGTCCACATAACGCCTCGGCCCTGAACCGACAGTGATGCGCCTACGCCGCGGCTAATCGGCCACGGGGCAGCGCTCCTAGCGATATCTGACTAATTGTGATACCCCGGCGCCAAGTTTCCGCGCCGCAACAAGTGAGTTTCATGGATCTCCGCAACATCGCCATCATTGCCCATGTCGATCATGGCAAGACGACGCTGGTCGACCAGCTCTTGAAGCAATCCGGCGCCTTCCGGGAAAACCAGCGGGTCGCCGAGCGGGCGATGGACAGCGGCGACATCGAACGCGAGCGCGGCATCACTATCCTCGCAAAGTGTACATCGCTGGTATGGCGCGACACCCGCATCAACATCGTCGACACACCGGGCCACGCCGACTTCGGCGGAGAGGTCGAGCGCATCCTCAACATGGTCGATGGTGCAATCGTGCTGGTCGACGCCTCGGAGGGCCCGCTGCCGCAGACGAAGTTCGTGGTCTCCAAGGCGCTGAAGCGTGGGCTTCGGCCCATCGTCGCGATCAACAAGATCGACCGCCCTGACGAGCGGCATCTCGATGTGCTGAACGAGATCTTCGACCTGTTTGCCAGCCTCGATGCAACCGACGAGCAGCTCGATTTCCCGGTGCTCTACGGCTCCGGCCGCGATGGCTGGATGGCACTCGATCCGGCCGGTCCGAAGGAGGACATGGCGCCGCTGTTCGATCTCGTGCTGTCGCATGTCGCGCCCCCGCAGGTGGAGGACGGCCCGTTTCGGATGCTGGCCACGACACTCGAGGCAGATCCTTACCTCGGCCGAATCCTCACTGGCCGCATCACCTCGGGAACGTTGCGGCCGAACCAGAACATTCACGCTCTGCATCACGACGGCCAGCTGATCGAGACTGCGCGCGTCAGCAAGGTGCTGGCATTCCGCGGACTCGAGCGCCAGCCGATCGAGGTCGGTGAGGCGGGCGATATCGTCGCCATCGCCGGCGTGTCCGAGGCGACCGTCGCGGACACCCTTTGCGACCCGACCGTCGAGTCGCCGCTCCCAGCGCAGCCGATCGACCCGCCGACGCTCTCGATGACATTCCGCATCAACGACGGGCCGCTCGCCGGTCAGGAGGGCGACAAGGTGCAGAGCCGCGTCATCCGCGACCGCCTGCTCAAGGAGAAGGAGCGGAATATCGCCATCCGGATCACCGAGACTGGCGAGAAGGACGCGTTCGAGGGGGCGGGGCGGGGCGAGCTGCAGCTCGCGATTCTGATCGAGACCATGCGCCGCGAGGGCTGCGAGCTGACGGTGTCCCGGCCGCGGGTCGTCTACAAGAATGACCCGGATACGGGCCAGCGGCTGGAACCGATCGAGGAAGTCATCATCGACGTCGACGAGCAGTTCAGCGGCGTGGTGGTGCAGAAGATTTCGGAGCGCCGGGGCGAGTTGGCCGAGATGCGCCCGTCGGGTGGCGGACGACAGCGGCTGGTGTTCCGGGTGCCGACGCGCGGGCTGCTCGGCTACCAGAGCGAGCTGCTGTCCGACACGCGCGGCACAGCGGTTATGAACCGTCTGTTCCACGGCTATGCACCGTACAAGGGCGAGATCCAGGGGCGCCGCACGGGCGTAATGATCTCCAACGGCGACGGCGACGCAGTGGCCTACGCACTCTACAATCTGGAGGACCGCGGGCCGCTGATGATCGGGCCACAGACGCGCGTCTACCAGGGCATGATCGTCGGCGAGCACTCGCGCGATAACGACCTCGAAGTGAACGTGCTCAAGGGCAAGAAGCTCACCAACGTTCGCGCTTCGGGCAAGGATGACAACGTGTTGCTGACGCCGCCGATGAAGCTGTCGCTGGAGGCCGCGCTCTCCTACATCGCGGATGACGAGCTGGTCGAGATCACGCCAAAATCGATCCGCTTGCGCAAGCGCTGGCTCGACCCCAACATGCGCAAGAAGATGGAGCGTCAGCGAGAAGCACAGGCCGTCGCTTGAGCGGGGGGTCGATACCGTGACGGGCCTTCGGCCTGCCAGCACATTCCCGTGGCCGGATGGAGTTCAGGTCACCCACGAGCACGAGCTGGCGGCCGCGTTTCCGGACAGCGGAAGCGGCCACCTGTTCGTTACCGGCCGCGCCGGCACCGGCAAATCCACCCTACTCCGTTGCCTGCGCGAGATCATCGCCGAGCAAGGCATCGTGCTGGCACCCACCGGGCTCGCGGCGGTCAATGTCGGCGGGCAGACGATTCACTCGTTCTTCGGCTTTCCGCCTCGCCTGATCCGGCCGGATGACATCCGGCGCAGCCGCAATGGCGGCGTCATGCGGCGCCTCAAGTTCCTCATCATCGATGAAGTCTCGATGGTGCGATCGGACCTGATGTGGGCCATCGACCAGGCCTTGCGCATCAACCGTGGCCGGCCGCGCGAGCCATTCGGCGGTGTACGGCTCCTCCTGTTCGGAGACCTGCATCAGCTGCCGCCGGTCGTGCAGGAGGCGGAGGTCGCGGATCACCTCGAAACGAATTTCGGCGGCCCGTTCTTCTTCCGCGTTCCTGCCCTGCAGGACGGCGACGGCACGTCGTATCTCGAGCTGCACCGGGTATTCCGCCAGAATGACGAAGATCTGGTCGATGTTCTCGATCGCATACGGGAAGGCGAGGTCGGGGAGAACGAGCTCGAGCTGCTCAACGGTCGCGTAAGCCCGATCAGGACCCTCGCCGAAGGTGATCCGTTCGTCATTTTGACCCCGACGAACGCCGCCGCCAATCGCATCAACACGGCATATTTGGATGCGCTCCCCGGCCGGGCTTACGCCTATGAAGCCGGAGTTACGGGCGACTTCAGCGACAGTGCCCAGCCCACCGACAGCACACT
>JAEVZQ010000099.1 GCA_023392135.1 Pseudomonadota bacterium
CCGGGGGCACCACTGGCGTGACGATCATCATCGGGCTTTTGATTACGCTCGGCGCTATGCTCGGCGGCTTCACGGCTATGGGGGGGCATATCGAGGTAATCTGGCAGCCATGGGAGTACGTCATTATCTGCGGTGCGGCGCTGGGCACGTTCGTGGTCGCCAATCCGATGAAAACCATCAAGGATGTCGGACGGGGATTGATCGAAGTCATCGGGACGCGTACGCCAAAGCCGCGTGAGTACCTCGACGTGCTGGGGGTATTGCACGACCTCATGCGGGAGCTGCGTGGTCCATCCCGCAATGAGCTCGATGGGCACATAGAGGATCCGGGAGAATCGAAGCTCTTCCAGAAATTTCCGACCGTTCTTTCAAACCGGGATCTCGCAACGTTCATCTGCGATTACTGCCGCCTCATATTGATGGGTAATGCCCGTACGCACGAAATCGAGGCACTCATGGATGAGGAGATCGAAACCATGGTCCATGACAGCCTGAAGCCCTACTATGCTCTCGTCACAATTGCAGAAGCGCTGCCTGCACTGGGAATCGTTGCCGCCGTCCTCGGTGTCATCAAAGCCATGGGCGCGCTCGATCAGGACCCGGAGATACTGGGATCCCTGATCGGGGCAGCTCTCGTCGGAACTTTCGCCGGGATTTTTTTCTCCTACGCGATCGTAGCGCCTGTTGCGAGCAAGCTGCGCGCGATCCGGGAGAAGAGGATGCGACTTTATACTGTCGTAAAGCAGACCCTCCTCGCGTTCATGAATGGGGCCATGCCGCAGGTGGCCCTTGAGCACGGGCGCAAAACGATCTCCGCTTATGAGCGCCCATCGATAGATGAAGTCGAGCAGCAGACGATTTCAGCAGGCGACACCGGGGTCCGGACGGAGGCGGCCTGAGTGGGCACGGCGGAAACCATCGAGAGGAATTCGGGACAGCGGAACGCATTGCTGGAGATTTTTTGCCGTGGTGCCAGCTATGCCGAACGGCTCCCATTGCTGCCGACGGCACTCGAGCGGGCTGCGCTTGCGTGTTCTGAGGAACTGGGAAGCCTGTCACCACTGCAGCCGGATGTGGGCTATCTCGGTCTGGAAAGCGGGCGCGTCATCGATTTTATGGACGCGGAGAACGGTGCGCGCCTTACTGGAATCCTCCGCGCGCCGGCCTGGGATGCGCACCTGCTCGTCAGCTTCGACCGCGATCTGATCTACACGTATGTCGATCTTGTTTTCGGCAGCGATGGCTCGCAGCCGCCATATGCAGAGCAGCGGCCCCTTTCGCGAATCGAAGTGCGTATCGCGCAGTGTCTGCTCGCGCGTGTGGCCGGAACGCTGTCGCGCGCCTTTCATTCGTTCGCGCCGACCAATTTCGTGCCTGACGGCGAGCTCGGGCGCATGGACCCGGACCGCTTGGGCGGCTTGAATGCGCCGGTGGCCATTGCGCGTTTCGAGCTGCAGGCGGGGCAGGCCACAGGCGAGCTGCGCCTCGCAATTCCTGACGCAGTGCTCACTGCGCTAAAGCCGGCGTTTGCGCGTCCGGAGCTATCGCGTTCCGGGGCGACTGATCCGGATTGGGCGCAGCAGATCCACAACGAGATCAACCGCGCCCGGCTTACGATGCGTGCGGTGCTCGAGGAGAGGCAGAGGCCACTCTCTGAAATCACAAGGCTTCGGGTTGGCCAGATACTGGCGCTCGAGGCTACGCCGCGCAGTCCCATTCGCGTCGATTGCAACGGCGAGCCGCTACTGTGGTGCGAAATGGGGCAGCAGAACGGAGCTTACACATTGCGCGTCCACGCATTCGTTGATCGCGAGCAGGAGTTTATGGATGACATCCTTTTTGGGTGAGGTTTCTCAGAGGCGAGGTGGCGCATCTGCGCAGCGCCGGGCCAATGAAAAGGATGGGCACATGGGAACTGCTGAAAGGGCTGTGCAGCCGGATCCTGCTGGCCGAAGCAACGACTCGCTCCTCCAGGAGTTCGCGGCTGAGCTCACGCCCTCGCCTGAAGAGCTTGAAGAGGCCTTCGGTCCGGATGCGAGGAGCCATGACGAGCCCTCGGCGAGACAGGCGGCCCATGGGCAGAGCTCTGGCAGCAATATCGACATGGTTATGCGCATTCCTGTTTCTGTGCAGGACGTTCTTGGCGCGGCAACCATGTCCGTTTCGGGACTCGTGAAACTCGGGCGGGGTGCCGTTATTCCATTGGACCGGCGCGTCGGAGAGCCGGTCGACGTGATGGTCAACGGGCGGCTGGTTGCGCGCGGAGAGGTGGTCGTCATGGACGAGGGCAGCTCCCGCTTCGGCATATCTCTCACCGAGGTCGTGACGGGCCCGGGATCTGCCAGGGAACCCTGACAGATCCCACGCAATGACAAAAGCACAGGTGCGGGTCGAGCCGGAGCCAAATTCGCTCGGCGGCGTCGAGAAAGTGACCGTGCTGCTGCTCGCTCTGGGCCGGCCCAAAGCGGCGCAGCTCCTGAAACGCATGGATGCCGACGAGATCAGGCTGATCGCGCGGGCTGCAAATCAGCTTCCGCTGGTATCGGCTGATGATCTTGCCGCGCTCGTGGATGAGTTTGCCCGCATGTTTTCCCGCGGCGTCAACTTCGTCGGGACGGCGAACGAGGTCAAAGAGCTGCTGTCGGACGTCATGACGGAAGGGGAAGTTGCCGATCTACTGTCAGATAACGCCGGCCTGGAGGAGCCGATCTGGAGCAGAATAGCGCGGCTCAGGGACGAAATCATTCGCGCTTACCTGTTGAGGGAGCATCCTCAGACTGTGGCCCTTATTCTTTCGCGGCTCAATCCGCCACGTGCGGCGCGACTCATGGGGTCGCTGCCGGCCGAGCTGCGAAATGCCATCCTCATCCGGATGCTCGGAATAAAGGTCGTTGCCCCGGATCAGCTTGAAATCCTGGAAAGTACGCTGCGTGAAGATTTGATCTCGCTTCAAGCCCCCTCGGGTGGCGCATATACCGGAATTGCGGACATTCTGAACCGGCTGGATAAGGCGCAGTTCGACCTTGCCCTGAAGCACCTCAGGGAAGCGCGTCCCGCTGATGTCGAGGCCATGCGGGGCATGCTTTTCACCTTCGACGATCTCGCGTCGCTGCCGCCCCGGACACTCGGCGCGATTTTGAATCAAGTTCCGCCTGAGCGCCTTGTGCTTGCGTTACGAGAAATGGATTTCGCGTTCCAGGACGCCATCCTTTCGGGGCTGCCAGCACGCGCACGGCGAATGGTGGAAATGGAGCTGCAGACGGAAAGCGATGCCTCCGCGCGCGAAATCACTGACGCGCGGAGAGCCATGGTTGAAACAGTTCTGAAGCTCATCGCGGAGCGGCGTATCGAGCTGCCGATCGCCGAGGCCCAGGCCAGCTGAGGGAACGCCAACATTGTCGGAAGCTCCAGACCGGGAAAGCAGGACAGAAGAGGCGAGCGAGAAAAAAGTCCGGGATGCCGTCGAGAAGGGCAGCATCCCGCATTCGCGCGAGGCGGCCACATTCGGCTCCTTGCTGGGAATTCTGCTCATCCTGGGAATGTTCTCTGCGAATATCGGACGCCTGGGCGCAATTCTGCAGCGGTTCATCGATGATCCGGGCGGCTGGTCGCTTGAAAACGGGGGCGATGCAGTCCGCTTGCTGAGTGCGGTTGCAAGCGCCGTGGCTGAGGAGCTGATTCCGCCCGTGGCACTATTGTGCCTATTGGGTGTGGCCGCCTCATTGTTTCAGAACGCGCCACGTTTTGTGATCGACCGCATTCGACCGCGTCCCTCGCGCCTGTCCTTGTCTCAAGGTTGGAGGCGAATTTTTGGCTCGCAGGGCAGGGCGGAGTTTCTCAAGGCAAGCTTCAAGCTGACGGCGGTCGGGTGCACGGCTTTCCTTCTTCTGCGTGCCACTCAGGCGGACGTGCTCAACGCCATGCTCATGGAGCCGGGCGCCCTGCCAACGCTCCTGCGCGATGTCTCGATCCGATTGATCGCGGGGATCGCCATTGCGACGTTGCTGCTCGCAGTGGCCGACCTCGTCTGGTCCCGCGTGTTCTGGCGGCGCGAATTGCGGATGACACGGCAGCAGGTCAAGGACGAGCTGAAGCAGACCGATGGCGACCCGATCATCCGGTCGCGACTGCGCTCACTCGCCCGCGACCGCTCCCGCCGGCGCATGATGGCTGCTGTGCCGCGCGCTACGGTCGTCATCGCCAACCCGACGCACTACGCCGTTGCCTTGCGCTATATCCGGGAGGAGGGCGGCGCGCCGCGCGTGCTAGCCAAGGGGCGCAACTTGATCGCGCTCCGCATCCGCGAAATCGCCGAGCAGTACGAAATACCCGTCATCGAGGACAAGCCGCTGGCGCGCGCGCTGCACGACAAGGTGATCGTCGATCAGATGATTCCGCCGGAGTTCTACAAGGCGGTAGCGCAGATCGTCCACTTCGTGATGACGCGGAAAGGCGGTCAGCTACGACGTACCTGAGCTTCAAATACAAAACCCACTCGCCTCGAAAAGAAGCTGGATCTCACTTCCTGGATCACCACCAGAGAGTGAAGTGCGCTAATAACCGTTCGCACTCGCAACTCTCTACCTGCCCTATATCCCCAGCTTCTGCTTCAGAACTTCATTAACCGCCGCCGGATTGGCTTTTCCGCCGGTGGCTTTCATCACTTGACCGACGAACCAGCCCAGCATGGTTGGCTTGGCCTTGATCTGCTCAACCTTGTCCGGATTGGCAGCAAGGACTTTGTCGATGGCGTCCTCGATCGCGCCCATGTCCGTGACTTGCTTGAGACCACGCTTCTCGACGATATCGGCCGGATCGCCGCCTTCGGTCCAGACGATATCGAATACGTCCTTTGCGATCTTGCCGGAGATCGTCTTCGCCGCGATGAGGTCGAGAATGCCGCCCAGCTGAGCCGCTGAAACAGGTGAATGCTCGATGTCGAGGTCCTCCTTGTTGAGGCGCCCGAAGAGCTCGTTGATGACCCAGTTCGCCGCGAGCTTGCCGTCGCGACCGGAGGCGACCTTCTCGAAGTAGTCGGCGGAGGAACGCTCGGCCACGAGGACGCCGGCATCATAGGAGGAGAGCCCGAACTGCTTTTCGAAACGGCGCTTCTTCTCGTCGGGAAGCTCAGGAAGATCAGCTTTCAGCGCGTCGACCCACTCCTGCCTCAACTCCAGCGGCAGCAGGTCGGGGTCGGGGAAGTAGCGGTAATCGTGCGCCTCCTCCTTGGTGCGCATCGAGCGCGTCTCGCCCTTGCCCGGGTCGAAAAGGCGCGTTTCCTGAACAATGGCGCCGCCATCTTCCAGAATATCGATCTGCCGGCGCGCTTCCACCTCGATCGCCTGGCCTATGAAGCGGATCGAGTTCACGTTCTTGATCTCGCAGCGCGTGCCGAAAGGCTCCCCCGGCCGGCGTACGGAAACGTTCACGTCAGCGCGCAGGTTGCCCTTCTCCATGTCGCCGTCGCAGGTGCCGAGATAGCGCAGAATTGTGCGCAGCTTGCTGACGTAGGCCTGCGCCTGCCGGGAGGATCGCATATCGGGCTTCGATACGATCTCCATCAGCGCCACACCGGAGCGATTGAGATCGACGTAGGTGTAATCCGGGTGCTGGTCGTGGATGGACTTGCCGGCGTCCTGCTCGAGATGCAGCCGCTCGATGCCGACCGTCAGCGTTTCGCCGTCCGCGTCGATCTCCACCTCTCCCTCGCCGACAACCGGCTGCTTGTACTGGGAGATCTGGTAGCCCTGCGGCAGGTCCGGATAGAAATAGTTCTTCCGGTCGAAAACGCTTCTGAGATTGACTTCGGCCTTCAGCCCAAGACCCGTGCGGACCGCCTGGGCGATGCACTCCTCGTTGATCACGGGCAGCATGCCGGGCATCGCCGCGTCAACCAGCGATACGTGGCTGTTCGGCTCACCGCCGAATTCCGTCGAGGCGCCGGAAAACAGCTTGGCGCGCGAGTTCACCTGCGCGTGCACCTCCATGCCGATCACGACCTCCCAATCCCCGGTCGCCCCGGAGATCAGATTGCTCGACTTCCCTGCTTTCGCTCGATCCTGCATGGCTCGCTCTATTCTGACGTATCCGCGAATTCGTGCGCGGCCTTAATCCTGGTTACGATCGACGTTCCAACCCCCTCACCCCGACCCTCTCCCTATGGG
>JAEVZQ010000114.1 GCA_023392135.1 Pseudomonadota bacterium
TCTGGAAAGGCCGCTTTCAGTCAATTCCGGTCGCGGATGGCATCGCTGGTCATGATGAGCTCAACGGATCATAGATCGGGCAAAACCCACCGCGACGAGAATTTCCCCGTTGCCTCTCGGGTCATCCGCGCAGCGCATCGCCCGGCAATCCTTGCGTTCTATCGCTTCATCCGCACCGCCGACGATATCGCTGATCATCCGAGACTGCCGCCGGTCGAAAAGCTGGCCATGCTCGATCACCTCGAAGCGGCGCTCCTCGGCCGTAACGGCGTGAGCGACGAAAACGCCGAGCCCTTGCGCCTCGCCCTGAGTCAGCATGGATTACCGTCCGTCCATGCCCTCGAGTTGCTGAAAGCCTTTCGGCTCGATGTCCGCAAATTGCGGTACGCGAGCTGGTCCGAGCTCATGGACTATTGCCGTCTTTCGGCAATGCCGGTCGGCCGCTTCGTGCTCGACGTGCACGGTGCGCCCGCCTCGCTCTGGGCCCTCTCCGATCCTCTGTGCGCGGCCTTGCAGGTCATCAACCACCTGCAGGATTGTGGGGCTGACTATCGAGCGCTCGATCGCGTCTACATTCCCCTCGATGCTCTCGACCGGCACGGGGCCACCGTTGCAGACATCGCCGCACCGCGCGCGAGCCCGGGCCTGCTCAGCTGCTTTCGGGAGCTTACCGAGCGCGCGGGTGAGCTCATTGTTGAAAGCACTCCGCTGCCGTGCGGCGTGGACTGGCGCCTCGGCATCGAGATCGCGACCATTCAACAGGCAGCGAACAGGCTCGTCGGACTATTGAGCCGCCGCGATCCGCTCAGCCAGCGCGTACACCTGGGCAAAATGGGCTTTGCGGCCGCGTTCCTCTCGGCGCTGCTCGGAGAGGCTCCGGCCCGACTGCGCCGCCGCCCGGCCCTCACTCAGGGGACGGAGGTGGCCCAATGACGATCGCCATCGGCTATCAGCCGCACCTCGCGAGCAAGCCTGCGAGCAGCTCATTCTACTTGGCAATGCGTGTACTGCCTGCAGCGAAGCGCGAGGCCATGTTTTCCGTTTACGCCTTCTGCCGCGCCGTCGATGACGTGGCGGACAGCGACATGGATCCGGAGCGCCGCCTGAGCGTGCTCGCGCGATGGCGATCAGAGATCGATCAGCTCTATACCCATGATCGCCATCCCCGACTTGAGAGCCTGCAGGACGCGATCGTGGGATTCGGGCTGGAGCACAGCGACTTCCTGGCGATCATCGATGGCATGGAGATGGACGTCAGAGGCGAGCTATGGGCACCGGACTGGGCGCGGCTCGATCTCTACTGCGATCGGGTCGCCAGCGCCGTTGGCCGGCTCTCGGTGCGCATCTTCGGCCTGAATGAAGACCACGGGCTGCCGCTCGCTCACCATCTCGGGCGTGCGCTCCAGCTGACCAACATACTCCGTGATCTCGACGAGGATGCGAGTCTCGGCCGCCTTTACTTGCCGAGGGAGGCGATGGTGTCGGCACGCATCCGCAGTCCGTTTTGGGACGTTTTGAACGATCCGCGCCTGAGCGAGGCTTGCCAGGAGGTCGCCCGGCGCGCGCTGGATCACTTCGAGGCAGCGGACGCCGTAATGGAGCAATGCCCGCGCTCCCTCGTGCGCACACCGCTGATCATGGCGACAGTCTATCGCTCGATTCTCGATCAGCTTCTGGCGCGTGGATGGCAGCCGCCGCGCGCCAAAATCTCCACCAGCCGGATGCGAGCGATTGCGGCTATCTTGCGCTATGGGCTGTTCTGATGACGGGGACGGTTCACATCGTCGGCGCAGGGTTGGCGGGCTTGAGCGCTGCGGTTCGCCTCTCGGAAAATGGCCGCCGCATCAAAATTTACGAAGCCGCCCCCCAGGCCGGCGGGCGTTGCCGATCCTATTTCGATCCTGTTCTCCAGCGCACCATCGATAATGGAAATCATCTGCTGCTGTCGGGCAATGCCTCGGCGCTCGACTACCTCGCACGTATCGGTGCCGTACACGCGCTGAAGGGCCCCGAAGTGGCCGTGTTCGATTTCGCCGATATCCGAACGGGGCAACGCTGGACACTGCGCCTCGATGCAGGGCTCTTCCCGCGCTGGGTACTCGACCCGGACCGGCGTGTCCCCGGCAGTCTGCTTCGTGAATATATCGCCCCGATCAGGCTCATCGGTGCGGGTCCCTCCGCGCGGTTGTCGGATGTGATGAATTGCTCGGGCCCGCTCTACGACCGGCTCTGGCGGCCGCTACTGCTCGCTGCGCTCAATACCGAGCCGGCAGAGGCTTCGGCCCAGCTCGCCTGGCAAGTGCTACGCCGGACCATCGGTGCGGGCGGGCGCGCCTGCCTGCCTCTCATCGCGCAGCACGGTCTGTCAGCCGCATTCATCGACCCGGCTCTCGAGTTTTTAGGGAGACGAAATGCCGAAGTCCTCTTCGGGAGAATGCTCCGATCAATTGAGTTCGGATCAGATCGGGCGCAAGCGCTCGTGTTCGACCAGGCGCGCGTCGATTTGGGTTCGAGCGATGACGTCGTCCTCGCGGTAGCGCCGCGAGCAGCCGCAACTCTCCTGCCCGGCCTTGAAACGCCGAACGCCTTCAGCTCGATCGTGAATGCGCATTTCGCAGTCGCCCCGCCAAAGGGGCTCCCTTCCATTCTCGGGATCATTGGCGGCGTCAGCCACTGGCTGTTCGCCTACGAGGATCGGCTTTCCGTAACGGTCAGCGATGCCGGCCACCTGCTCGCGCAGGATCGTGCCGAGCTGGCGAACGCAATCTGGCGCGAGGTGGCGATCCTGACCGGCCTGCCGGAACAGCTCCCGGCATGGCAGATCGTGAAGGAACGGCGGGCAACGATCAGGGCAACGCCGGAACAGGAAACAACACGGCCTCCTCAGCACACTCCCTGGGCCAATGTCGTGCTCGCCGGCGACTGGACGGCGACCGGGTTGCCGGGAACCATCGAAGGGGCAATCCAGTCAGGCTACCAAGCAGCATCCCTGGTCGCTGGGCAGGCTCCGCCGCGGCAGCCGCGGCTCGTGCGCGCATTGGAGGGGTCACATGGATAGTCGAGCGATCAGCCGAGAGGAGATTTCGGGGACGCCACTGCTTATCGATGTGGCCGCGGCGGTGGAAAGGGCAGCTCAATCTCTCATTCGATTGCAGCGGGAAGACGGGCACTGGTGCTTCGAGCTCGAAGCGGACGCGACCATCCCATCGGAATACGTTCTCCTAACGCACTTCCTGGGAGAGGACCCCAAGGCAGGACTCGAGGCGAAAATCGCAGCTTATCTGCGCCGCATTCAAGGGAGCCACGGCGGATGGCCGCTTTTTCACGGCGGCAAACTCGACGTCAGCGCCAGCGTGAAGG
>JAEVZQ010000145.1 GCA_023392135.1 Pseudomonadota bacterium
TCAAGTCGAATTCGTGCCGATTTCGGCTGCGGAGTTCGTCGAAATGGAGGCGCAAGTCGCCGCCGGAGCGTACCTGCCGGAATGCAAGTCCGGCCCCACGGGAAGCCTTGTGGGAGCCGCGCAATGACGCCGCATCTTTCGGTGCTCGATCCCGGTTTGCTGACGACCGTTCAGGATCTCGGCCGTCATAACGCGCAGGATCTCGGAATTCCGGTGTCCGGGGTCATGGATCCGGTCAGCCTGCGGCTTGCCAATGCGTTGGTCGGAAATCCCGATGGAATGGCGGGGCTCGAGATCAGCATCATCGGTCCGACATTGCGTGTCGAAGCGGGATCCGTACGGGTCGCTCTGGCCGGCAGCGACACGCAAATGGAAATAATTTCCGAGCCTCAGCGAAAGGTTCCACCGCTTTGCAGCGTGCGGCTCCAACGCGGGCAGGTGTTCCGCGTCGGGTCCCTGCGTGACACGGCTTATGCCTGCCTTGCCGTGGAAGGCGGCTTCAACCTGCCGGCTGTCTTCGGCAGTCTGTCGACCTATCTGCGGGCCGGCTTCGGGGGTTTCCAAGGCCGCCAGCTAAGCAAGCTCGACTGCATTCCACTGGTCCTCGATGCCGTCCCAAGGCGAAAGGAACTGTTTCTTCGCGAGGCTTCAAACGTGTACTCCGAAGGACCGATCCGTGTCGTGCTCGGTCCGCAGGAGGACCGCTTCACAGCGGATGGACTGGGAGCCTTTCTAGGCGGGGAGTATACGGTCACACCACAATCGGATCGGATGGGACTTCGGCTCTCGGGTCCCTCCGTCGAGCATCGCGACGGTCATGACATCATTTCCGAAGGCATTGCGTCAGGATCAATTCAGGTCCCCGGAAATGGTCAGCCGATCATTCTGGTCGCTGATCACCAGACAACGGGTGGCTACCCAAAAGTGGCGACCGTGATATCGAGCGACTTACCCAGGCTGGCCCGCCTCTTGCCCGGACACAAGATCCGCTTCAGGGCCGTGACGGCAGCCGAGGCACTTGCTGCCCGGCGCGCGCAGGAAGACGCGATTGCGGCGTGCAGGGCCGCATTCGAGCCGGTCGAAGAGCGCACGCGCCTCGAGTTGCTGCTGAGCGAGAACCTGATCAGCGGTGTCGTGAAAGCCGCGTTCTGATAGGAGCGGTGACATTTGCCGATTAGGCAGGTGTCAGGGATCGTTGATTCGAGCGAGACTTGATTAAACTAAAGCCCCGAACAGGGTTGTAGAATAAGCCACTGAGCTGACGATATATTTCGTCTGCCGGCGCATCACCACCCTCGGATAATTATCGTGACACCCTGGCGTCATTTCCGCCCTTCATCGCCATAGCATAGCCGATAGCCGCGCTGCGGCCGCGCTGACCTCTCTATGTGGGCCCAAGGTATCCTGCTGGGCGTTGGCTCACTTCCGTCCGTCCGACAGGACCTGCGGTAAATGGCCATGACTCAAGCGGCGCCGATCCTTTCCCGAGATGGAGCGTTCCGTACTCGATCGCGCAAGGGACCGGCGAGAGACTGCAACGCTCACGCCGGCCAGATTTGGAGACGCCGCTCTCCGTAAAGTGGGCACAGGTGAATGAAATGGCCGATCTCGATCAGCTCAGCATCAACACCATGCGAACGCTTGCCATCGATGCCGTGCAGAAGGCCAATTCCGGCCATCCGGGCACGCCGATGGCCATGGCCCCCACGGCCTACACACTGTGGCAGAAGCGGCTGCGATTTGATCCGGCCGACCCTATATGGCCGGACCGCGACCGGTTCGTGCTCTCCGTCGGCCATGCCTCGATGCTCCTTTGGGCCCTTCTGCATCTGACCGGCGTGCGCGCTGTCGATGCAGAGTATGAGCAGCTGGACCAGCCCGCGGTCACCCTCGACGACATCAAGCGCTTTCGCCAGCTTGGCAGCAAGTGTCCGGGGCACCCGGAGTATCATTTGACGTCCGGCGTCGAGGCCACCACTGGTCCCCTGGGCCAGGGCGCGGCTATGAGCGTCGGAATGGCGATTGCGCGCGAATGGATGGCGCAGCATTTCAATCGCCCGGGCTATCCGATATTCGATTATGACGTCTATTCGCTTTGCAGCGACGGAGACATGATGGAGGGAATTTCGGGCGAAGCCGCTTCGCTCGCCGGCCATCTGAAACTCGAGCATCTTTGCTGGATCTACGACCGCAATCGCGTGAGCATCGAGGGTTCGACGGAGCTTGCCTTCACGGAGGACGTGCCGGCCCGCTTTCTGGCCTACGGCTGGTCGGTGCTCTTCGTGCAAGACGCGAACGATACGGCTGAGATTGAAAAGGCGCTCGCCCGTTTCAGTGCAACCAAGGGCCAGCCGACGCTCATCGTCATTGATAGTCACATCGGCTACGGCTCGCCGAACAAGCAGGATAGCGCAGCGGCCCACGGAGCGCCCCTCGGGGCTGACGAGGTCAAGCTCGTGAAGCAGGTCTATGGCTGGCCCGAGGACGCGCAATTTCTCATTCCCGATGGAGTTTATGAGCACTTCAGAAAGGGGATCGGGGAGCGCGGGCGCCGGCTCCGGGCGGATTGGGAGGACATGCTCGGACGCTACCGGCAGGACCATCCCGAGCTCGCCGAAGCGCTCGACCAGATGCAGACGCGGGAGTTGCCCGAGGGCTGGGACACCGATATTCCGAGCTTTCCCGCCGATGCGGAGGGAATTGCCAGCCGCGACAGCTCGGGCAAAGTCGAGAATGCGATCGCCGCCAACGTACCTTGGCTGATCGGCGGTTCAGCCGACCTTGCCCCGTCGACAAAGACGCATCTGAAGCTTGAGGGCAGCGGCGACTTCCAGCCGGGGAACTATCGTGGACGAAACTTCCACTTCGGTGTGCGCGAGCATGCAATGGGGGCTGTCTGCAATGGGATGGCTTTGTCCAAGATACGTGCGTTCGGTTCCAGTTTCCTGATCTTCTCCGACTACATGCGCGCTGCCATTCGGCTGTCGGCGATCATGGAGGTTCCGGTCATATACATTTTTACACACGATTCCATCGGAGTTGGCGAGGATGGTCCGACGCATCAGCCGGTCGAGCAGCTTGCCTCGCTCCGAGCCATTCCCGGTCTGCTGACCATACGGCCCTGCGACGCGAATGAGGTAGCGGAATCATGGCGCGTGGTGATGGCCTCTAGGCATCAGCCGGCCTGCCTCGTGCTTTCCCGCCAGAAACTGCCAACGCTCGATCGCAGCCGTCTTGCCCCTGCCAATGGTCTGGCCCGCGGAGCGTATATTCTGTCCGATCCGCCGGACGGAATGCCGGATGTCATTCTGATCGGTACCGGCAGCGAGGTCAGCCTTTGCGTCTCCGCGGCCGACGAGCTCGCGGCCGAGGGCGTCAAAGCCCGGGTCGTTTCGATGCCCAGCTGGCACTTGTTCGAGCTTCAAGATCCCGCCTATCGCGCCGAAGTGCTCCCGCCCGAAATCAAGGCGCGCGTCTCGGTCGAGCAGGCCGCTACCATCGGTTGGGAGCGCTACGTCGGCACCAGCGGCGCCATGATCGGCATGCACACGTTCGGTGCCTCCGCGCCGCTCAAGGCGCTACTGACCAAGTTCGGTTTCACGCCCGATCGCGTGGCCGACGCCGCGCGCGATCAGGTGCGACGAGCGCGAAGTGCAGCCACCCTCGAAGCGGCGGGTGCATGATGATCGACAAGGCAGGCCTCAACGAAAGTGTCCCGTCTGCGGCCGCATCGACGATGATGCGAATGACAGTTCGACAGGCGCCGCCGGCTCAGCTCGTATTGTTTGGCGCCGTCGGTGATCTCACAAAACGTCTGGTGATCCCTGCCCTTTATAATTTGGTGCGGGCCGGAAGGCTCGCCGACGGCTTCTCGGTTACCGGCATCGATCATAATCCCTTTACGACAGAGACCTGGCGCGACAGCCTTTGGCAAATGATGGAATCGCTCATCCGCGCCCCCGATTCCGGATTTCATACCGAACGTTTCGACCGGCAAGCCTGGAATTGGCTTATGGACCGCCTCAACTTCTTGCGGGGCGATTTCACCGAACCGGAGACGTATCGTCGGCTCGGTGAGCTGATATCGAAAAAAGGGGCGAGCCAGGACGGAGCCAATAATGTCCTGTTCTACCTAGCTACTGCTGAAAGGTTTTTCGGGCCAGTGGTCGAGCGGCTCGGCCGCGCCGGGCTCACCCGGACCAGCGGTGGTTGGCGGCGGGTGATTGTCGAAAAACCGTTCGGTCACGACCTGCCTTCGGCGCGCGCGCTCAACGCCCTGATGCTGGATTGTCTGACAGAGGATCAGATCTACCGGATCGACCATTACCTCGGCAAGGAGACGGTCCAGAATATTCTGGTGCTGCGCTTCGCAAATGGGATCTTCGAGCCGCTGTGGAACCGTGATCATGTCGATCACGTCCAGATTACAGCCGCCGAGACGATCGGTATCGGAACCCGCGGCAGGTTCTACGAACAAACCGGTGCCTTGCGGGACATGGTGCCGAACCATCTGTTCCAACTCTTGGCGATGGTCGGGATGGAGCCGCCTGTCTCGTTCGATGCAGACGCCGTGCGCAACAAGAAAACAGACCTCTTCTCTGCCATCCATCCAATCTCTCCCGCGGATGCGGTGCGGGGACAGTACGGAGCGGGCAACATCCTCGGACGGGCTGTTTCTGATTACCGCCACGAGCCCGACGTCGCGCGCGATTCCAATACGGAAACCTATGCGGCCCTCAGACTGAGTATTGATAATTGGCGCTGGGCGGGCGTGCCCTTCTATCTGCGCACCGGCAAACATCTGGCCGCGCGCACAACGGAAATTGCCATCCAGTTCCGCCAGGCGCCGTTCGCCTTGTTCAGCGAGACGCCGGTCGAACTGTTGCCTCCGAATATTATGCGACTGCGGATTCAGCCCGACGAGGGAATGTCGGTGAGCTTCAGTGCCAAACGGCCATGCCCTGAGATCAGGATCGACGGTGTCGCGATGAATTTCGCCTATCGTGACTATTTCGAGCCGCTCGCGGCCGTTGGTTACGAAACGCTCATTTACGATGCTCTCATCGGCGATGCGACGTTGTTCCAGCGGGCCGACGCTGTGGAGGCGGCGTGGTGCGCCGTGCAGCCGGTCCTCGATGCCTGGGCCGCCCAACCGCCGCGCGGCTTTCCGAATTATGAGGCCGGCACCGCAGGGCCTGAAGCCGCCGATCGGCTTTTGGCGCGGGATGGCCATGCATGGCTCCCGATCGGGGCCAATCACGCATGACAAACCAGAAATGAAAACGCTGCCGAAGATCTCTTTGCTCATCGCCGACGTCGACGGCACCCTTGTGACACGCGACAAGGCTCTGACCGAGCGCGCTCGGAGGGCGGTCAGCGCGTTACGCGCCGCCGGCATCAAGTTCGCCATCACCAGCGGCCGGCCACCGAGGGGAATGGCGATGCTGATCGAGCCGCTTGCGCTCGATACGCCGGTAGCCGGCTTCAACGGGGGAATGTTCGTCAAACCCGACCTCACCGTTATCGAGGAGCGGACGCTTCCGCGCGACATCGCTGAGCAAGCGATTGGGCTTATTCTGGACCGCGGTCTCGACGTCTGGGTCTATGCTGGCAATGACTGGCTCATCCGCCATCCCAGTGCGCCGCATGTCGATCGCGAGGCCCGGACGGTCAAATTTCCTCCCACGGTCGTCAGTGACTTCACGGAGCATCTGGGCCGCGCCGTTAAAATCGTCGGCGTCAGCGACGATTATGACTTGGTCAAACGCTGCGAGGCCGATGTTAAGGCAGCACTGGCGGATCGCGCCACAGCGGCACGCTCGCAACCTTATTACCTCGACGTGACCCACGTGGATGCAAACAAAGGGTACGTCGCTGACTTCCTTTCACGAGCTCTCCGGATTCCGTGCGAAGAGATTGCGACGATCGGCGATCAGCAAAATGATGTCCTGATGTTCAAGAGATCCGGCTTCAGCATGGCGATGGGCAACTCGACCGAGGACGTGAAGCGGCTCGCGAGCGCCGTAACCGATTCGTACGATAATGAAGGTTTCGCGAAGGCGGTCGAGCGCTTCATCCTGAATAAGTCCATTTATGAGGTTTCATCATGAGGGCGACAGAAAAACTGCACGACATCGGCCAGAGCCTTTGGCTGGACACGATCACACGCGGCATGCTGCGCAGCGGGACACTTCGGCGCTATATCGACGAGCTCTCGGTCACAGGCCTGACATCCAATCCGACGATTTTCGATCATGCGATCAGGAACAGTACGGATTACGACGAGAGCATCCGCCGAAAACTCGCGGAGGGGAAATCCCGAGAGCGGCTGTTCTATGAATTGGCGCTCGACGACCTGACCGAGGCGGCCGACCTGTTCCACCCGATCCACGACCGCACGCTCGGGGTCGACGGATGGGTTTCACTCGAGGTCTCCCCCTTGCTTGCCTACGACACGACAAACAGTATCGCCGTCGCGAAGGAGCTTTACGCGCGGGCTGGCCGCACCAATCTTCTGATCAAGATTCCCGGGACGAAGGAAGGTCTGCCGGCGATCGAGGAGGCGATCTTTGCAGGCGTACCCACCAATGTGACTCTGCTGTTCTCCCGGGAGCAGTACATTGCCGCCGCCGACGCCTACATGCGCGGAATAGAGCGGCGGATCGAGGCGGGCCTTTCGCCATACGTATGTTCTGTCGCCTCGCTCTTTGTCAGCCGTTGGGATGTCGCTGTCGCCGAAAAGATCCCGGAGATACTGAAGAACCAGCTCGGAATCGCTATCGCCAAGCGCACATACAAAGCCTACACGTCGCTGCTCGCTTCACCCCGCTGGCAACGTGCCTTCAATGCCGGTGCGCGACCACAGCGGCTGCTTTGGGCGAGCACCGGCACCAAGGATCCCGCGGCGTCCGATGTTCTTTATGTGAATGCTCTCGCAGCTCCTCTCACGATCGACACGATGCCCGAGAAAACGCTCGAGGCTCTGGCTGATCATGGGGCGGTGGGAGCCCTCCTGCCGCCAGACGGCGGCGATTGCGAAGACATCCTGGCCCGGTCCATCAATGCCGGCATTGACATCGATGCGCTTGCGCTCCGCTTGCAGGACGAAGGCGCGCAGTCGTTCGTCAAATCCTGGAGAGATCTCATGCATGTCATTGATGGCAAGTGCGCTGCCCTCAAGATGGCCAGCTAATCGAACCGGGCCTGGCACTTGGATCGGCGGAGCCAAAGGGGAACAGCATGGCAACCACAGCCAAAGCAGACACGCATGGATCACGGGAAGCCGGCAGACGCGCGGCGTGGCAGGCGTTGCAAAAGCACCATGAAGAGGTCGCGACTCGGCACCTGCGGGATCTGTTCGGATCCGACGCGAAGCGCGCCGAGCGGATGACCGCCGAGGCCGCCGGGGTCTTTCTGGATTACTCGAAAAACCGCATCACCAGCGAGACCCTTAAGCTGCTTGTCCGACTCGCTGATGAATGCGGGCTGCGCGAACATATCGAGGCGATGTTCCGTGGCGATCGGATCAACACGACAGAAAATCGCTCCGTGCTGCACATCGCGCTGCGCGCGCCCCGAGGATCCTCCATCATCGTGGACGGCCACGACGTCGTTCCCGATGTCCATGCGGTGCTCGACAAAATGACTGCATTTTCAAATCGCATCCGAGGCGGTCAATGGCTGGGGCACACGGGAAAGCCGATCCGGAACATTGTCAACATCGGTATCGGTGGCTCGGACCTCGGACCGGTCATGGCATATGAGGCGCTGAAGTACTATAGCGATCGCGCCATGACGTTCGCATTCGTGTCGAATGTCGATGGGACCGATTTCATGGAGGCGACCAGAACTCTCGATCCGGCCGAAACGCTGTTCATCGTATCGTCGAAGACTTTCACGA
>JAEVZQ010000153.1 GCA_023392135.1 Pseudomonadota bacterium
CGGGATAGGCGGTGATGAAGATCACCGGCACCTCGAATGAGCCAAGCAGGTCATTGACCGCATCGAGCCCGGAGCTTCCGTCAGCGAGCTGGATGTCTGCCAGCACCAGACCCGGACGCTGCTTGGCGATAGCCTTGCGCGCCTCGTCCCTCGTTCGGGCCACGGCGACGACCCGGTGGCCGAGCTCCTCGAGGATCTGCGTCAGATCCATTACGATCAGCGGCTCATCCTCGATGACCAGGGCGTCCGTGGCGACTTGCTTGGCGATCTCCTCCCCAGCCTTCTCGAGAAGCTCGTGCGTCTCTTCCACGCTCGCGTCCAGGATCTCGGCTGTCTCCGGCAGCGTAAAGCCCTCAACATGCCGCAACAGGAAGGCCTGCCGAGAACGCGGGGGCATGGCGGCCACGTTGCGATCGAACCCCGACGCCAACGCCTTCGGCGAAGGTTGCCAGCCGCTGGCCGCCACCGACGTTACGATCTGCATGAAGGTCTTGTAGAGGCCGACGCGCGGATCCTTGGCCTTCGCCAGCGACGCCGGGTCCTGGAGAAGAGTTTCCAACAGCTGTTGCACGTACGCATCCCCACCGGCCTGTGAGCCGGTCAAGGCACGCGCAAAACGACGCAGATGCGGAATATGCGAGCCGACAACGCTTGCTATCGACATGAGAGACGCCCCTATCTTACTGCCCAGACGCTAGCGGTCGCCTTTTGGCAATCCTATACTGGGAACGCATCAGGCACCAGTTAGTTGCAAGTGCCGGGAGTTTTTTTATCTTCCCATGGAACTGTCAGCCTCCAATCGCGTTTGCTCGACGGGCGCCGGGCTGCGCCCCTCCGCACGGGGTCTCATCGATGAACAATGCAACTAAGCGAAAGCCCTTGCCGACAAGCAAGGCAACGGACCCCCGCGCGGAGGAGGACGAACGGGTGATTGGGCCCACGTTGAACGACAACATCCAAGAGCAGATCGGCGCAAAGCTCAAGGCCTTGTTCGACGAGTCCGTCCACCAGGCCGTTCCCGACAGGTTCGTGGAACTTCTGCAAGCGCTCGCTGAAAAGGAAGAAGATGGCCCCGAATCAAACGGAAGCTAGCTTCCGTGACGGGCTCCTGGCCGAAATACCGAGCCTGAGGGCCTTCGCTCGCTCCATCACAGGTAACCCAGACCGCGCCGATGATCTCGTCCAGGAAACCCTAGTCAAAGCGTGGGCCAATCGCACCCGGTATACACAGGGCACGAACCTGCGCGCTTGGCTGTTCACGATCCTACGCAACACCTTCTACTCGGAATTCCTCAAGCTGACGCGCGAGATCTCCGATACAGAGGGCCGGTTTGCCGCGACCCTTGCCCAGCAAGCCTCGCAGCTCGCGCACCTCGATCTGGAGGAGTTCAAGCGGGCCTTCGCCCAGCTGCCCGAAGATCAGCGCGAGGCCCTGTTCCTCATCGGCGCTTCCGGGTTCTCCTACGAGGAGGCGGCCGCCATATGCGGCTGTGCCGTCGGCACGATGAAAAGCCGCACCAACCGCGCGCGCCAGAAGCTGGCCACCATCCTCGAGGTGCACTCGCCTGACGACTTCGGGCCAGATGCCATAGATACCGCTGCGATCTCGTCACCGGGGCGCGCCGCCCGGGGCTGACCCCCAGTCGCTTCCCAACTGCTCAAGTTCAAGTTCGTTTCCGCAGCAAGCGTTCAGGTGCGAGCGCATTCACCGTCGCCGCAGGCGCCGGCCGAACAAGAAGCTGCCCACGAACACGAATGCCACGAACTGAAGTGGCGTGAGTTGCTTGAGCACTTCGCTGGAGGCCGACACCACGAGGCTTTCTGTCCGGAAGCCGGCGCCGGCCAGCGTTCCGGCCACGCTGTCGAGATTGACCCCCATCATGTCGGTCATGTCCGGCGTGCCGCTATAAGCCGCCTCTTCCGTCTCGGCGCTTTCCTTCTGCGGCTGCGGTGCGCTGCTCGCGCCGCTCACAGCACCATTCCAGGAAGCCCAGATCAGTACGACTGCGGCGGCGATCGCATAGAAAATCGTCACGACCAACGCAGCCGGAATGGGTGAAAGCTCGGCAGAGAGCCACCAGAACACCGCCAGTGTGAGGAAAACGAGGGCGATCAGCCCAGCTACGGCAGCGATGGCATAGAGCACGACGTAATGGAGGGCGCTGCGGGCGGTCTCCTGGATTTCTTCGCGCGCGCTCGTTTTGAGCCGGTTGACCCACCTGTCCAGGAATGATCTCGCCACAGTTCGTCCTTCCGGAGGGGATGCCTGCCCCGGCGCCCGCTGACCTCGGGCTGGTGTCAGACAAGCGCTCACGCGTTTGTCATTGCCGTTGCGAAACGCTACCGGATGCCGAGCGTTCCCTGCGCGATCATTCCGGGCCAGGAGCGCTCGCCGGAGCTGCTTCGAAGCACTGCACCAGCCTACCGGCAGGCAATCCTTTGGTCGGAACCCATCTCAGTCGTCGATCGTTCAAGTGGGCAGATGGCGTAACAAGAGGAGAGTCGACGTGAAGAAAATCTTTGCTTTGACCGCCGCCGTAAGCATGCTTGGTGCTACTGCGGCCGTTTCTCAGACTACGAACCAGATGCAACAGCCGCAGACGACACCCCAGATGACTCAGCCGCAGCAGCAGACTGCGCCTCCTGTCGGGGTGCCACCGTCTCCACAGGCTCAGACCCCCGGGTCCACGACGACAACCACACCTATGAAGCAGGCTCCTGGTCAGCAGGCATTCCTGAATCAGCAGCAGTCCGACCAGATGCTGGCTTCCAATCTGATCGGGAAGAACATTCTGGATAGAAACAATGCGCGTATCGGTGAAATCAATGACCTGCTGATTTCACAGGATGGGCAGGTCGCCGCAGCGCTCGTCGGCGTTGGCGGGTTCCTCGGCATCGGCGAAAAGACAGTTGCGATCCCTTACGATGCCCTCAACCGTTCGCCCCAATCCGATCAGCTGACGGTTTCGTACACGCGTCAGGATCTGGAGCAGGCTCCGCAGTTCGTGACTGCGGAACGCAAGGGTAGCAGCACCACGGGTAAGTCCGGCACCAGCGGTGCGGGCGGTACTCAGCGCTAACCATCCATTCAGGCAGCCCGCTGCAACAGCGGGCTGCTCTGCCTCTGCCAATGCGGAACCTTTGCAGGACCTCAGCCGTATAGTCCAACAACAATCCCCTGAGGAGATTCCAACGTGCCGATGAGATCGATGGAAGACCTGTTCCTGCACAGCCTGCAGGACATTTACACGGCGGAGAAGCGGATTCTGCAGAACCTGCCGACCATGGCCAAGCACGTGGGCACGAGCGAGCTGAAGAAAGCGCTCGAGCACCACAAGAACGAGACGCAGCAACACGTGAAGCGGCTCGAGGAAGTCTTCAAACTGATCGGCCAGAAGCCAAAAGGCGTGGAGTGCAAGGCGATCGAGGGCATTATCGGCGAGGCGCAGGAAACGATGCAGGAGATCGAGGACAAGGAAGTCTGCGACGCCGCAATCCTCGCTGATGCGCAGGCCGTGGAGCACTACGAGATCACGCGCTACGGCACGCTGACGACCTGGGCCAAGGAGCTCGGGCACGACGACGCGGCCAAGCTCCTCCACCAGACTCTGGATGAGGAGAAGCAAACGGACGAGTTGCTCACGAAAATGGCCAAGAGCCGCGTGAACAAAGCGGCAGCCTGATTGACTTGATTGGTATGCAAAAAGGGCTGGCGCGTACTCCCGCGCCAACCCTTCTTTTTTTGTCCGCTTGCCTCGTGAAAGCCAAGCGATCAGTTCGTGCCTGCGAACCTCTTGACCTCGGAGGTCACATCAGGCCGGAAGAACACGTCGACACGCATACCCGGCATGAGCGGGGGGCGGCCGTCGAGATCTATCATCACCTCGACAAAATCGATATCGGTCGGCTTGCGCGGTCCGCGGCCGCCGAGCCGCGGCGGGCCGACGTACGCCGCGACGCTGCTCACTCTGCCTTCGAAATCACGCCCGTCGAAGGCGCCTGACTGTACGACCACGCGCTGGCCGGGGCGAACCTTGTTGACATCGCGCTCCTCGATCTCGGCTCTCACGCGCAGCCCGGCCATATCACCGATCGTCAGGGCGAGAGCTTCAGGAGACGGCGCCAGCATCTCGCCCACCTTGGCGTTCACGTCGAGAATGCTGCCGTCGATCGGCGCACGGATGCGGGTCCGGTCGAAGGCGATTTCCGCGAGCCGCACCTCGGCACGCGCCTGCGCCAGTGCCGCCTCTAGCC
>JAEVZQ010000476.1 GCA_023392135.1 Pseudomonadota bacterium
GTCATCAACGCCGGCGTTTCCGGCGATACCACGGCAGCCGGCCTGCAGCGCTTCGACTGGGCTTTTCCGGAAAATACCGATGCGGCGATCGTTGTGCTTGGCGCAAACGACGCACTCCGTGGGATCAAGCCGGCGGAAGCACGCCAAAATCTTGATGAGATCCTAACGCACCTCGCTGCCCGTGGCCTTCCCGTTCTGATCGCCGGCATGAGGGCGCCGCGCAATTGGGGCGACGAATACGTCCAGAAATTCGACGCTATTTTCCCCGAGCTGGCTGAAAAGCATGGCGCGCTGCTCTATCCTTTTTTTCTCGAGCCTGTCGCGATGCGCCCGAATCTCAACCTCGATGACGGCATGCATCCGAATGGCGAAGGCGTTGCGGCCATCGTCAACGGCATCATACCCAAGGTCGAGGAGCTGATCGCACGTGTTGAAGCGAAGCGGGTGACCACGCCTGCGAATTAGCCTCGATCCAGCCACGCACGACCCGGCGCCGCAGGAGGAGAGACTTTGCCTCGCGCCCGATACGGACTAAGTGTCAGCCCTTGGCTGGCCTGCATGAGCTCATGAATGGTTCTTCTGCTCGATAAGACACCGCATCAGATATCGCCGGACTTTGTTGAAGACTCCCGGCCATCACTCGTCGGCTTGGGCGTCGAGGAGCTGCGCGAGGCGCTTGCGGCGATCGGCGTTCCGTCGAAGCAACTCCGGATGCGCGTCGCGCAGCTCTGGAGCTGGATCTATGTCCGCGGCGTCACCTCCTTCGACCAGATGACGGATGTTTCGAAAGAGCTTCGGGCGCGACTGGACGCTGCCTATTCCCTCGCCCGTCTCCAGATCGTTTCCGAGCAGGTTTCCGTCGACGGCACCCGGAAGTGGCTGTTGCGGCTGCCGAGACGGGGCCGGGAGGCGCAGGCGCCCGAGATCGAGACGGTCTACATCCCCGAGACCGACCGCGGCACGCTTTGCATTTCCAGTCAGGTCGGCTGCACGCTCAACTGCTCATTCTGCCATACGGGCACACAGCGACTGGTCCGCAATCTCGAAGCGCGGGAGATCGTCGGCCAGATCATGCTGGCCCGCGACCGCGTCGGAGACTGGCCCGGCGCGACGCCCCCCGGTGATGGGCGCCTGCTCCCAGATACCGATCGCAGGATCACCAACATCGTCCTGATGGGCATGGGCGAGCCGCTCTACAATTTTGACAACGTCCGCGCGGCCATGGATGTCGCTGCCGACGGCGAGGGACTTTCCGTCTCCAAGCGGCGGATCACGCTGTCGACCTCGGGAGTCGTGCCGGAGATCCCCCGCTGGGGCGCGGAGAGCGGGACGATGCTCGCTATTTCACTCCACGCCACACGCGACGACCTGCGGGACGAGCTGGTGCCCATCAACCGCAAGTACCCCATCGCCGAGCTGATGGCAGCCTGCCGCGCCTATCCAGGTCTCTCGAACGCCAAGCGGATCACCTTCGAGTACGTGATGCTGAAGGGTGTCAATGACTCACTCGGCGACGCCAAGGGGCTGGTGAAGCTGCTGCAGGGCATTCCGGCCAAAATCAACCTGATCCCGTTCAACCCCTGGCCGGGAACCACGTACGAGTGCTCGGACTGGGAGCAGATCGAGCGTTTCGCCGAGGTCGTGAACCGCGCAGGCTACGCGAGCCCTGTGCGCACGCCGCGGGGGCGCGACATTTTCGCTGCCTGCGGCCAACTCAAATCCGAGAGCACCAAGCTGAGAGCCAGCGCCCTCCGCCCAGCCGCTGGAGCCTGAGGCCGATGTTCTGGTCGACGCTCTGGCGGATCACTAACGTGTCAAGGCCCGACTCACGGGGCCAGCGTCGGCGGGCATGGGATCAGGCGGGACACAAGAGGGGCAGGACGCGGCGGAGATCACTGGGGAAATCGTAATGCCCATTCTTGATCAAGTTCGCTAAATGTTCTAGAGCGCAATTGCATGCATGATTCACGTGGCATCGCGAACTACTTTCTAGATCGTGCTCGTCAGCGCGGTATCGATGTTACCGTGATGACTCTTCTCAAGGTCCTGTATTTTGCCCACGGCTGGCATCTGGCGAAGTACGGTCGTCCAGTTGTGGCTCAGCCATTCGAAGCATGGCAACATGGCCCAGTTAATCGAGTGGTCTACGACCAGTTGAAGCACCAGGGTGCAAAGCCAATACAACAACGCTTAAAATCATTCGATCCAAACACCTGTAGATTTATAGACGCTACCGCAATTATTGATCTAGATACTGCTCAATTTCTTAATAACATCTTTGATTACTATGCGCGGTTTCATCCCTTTAAGCTTTCTGAGCTGACACATGAGCATGGGTCGCCTTGGGATCTCGTGTGGCAGGCGGCGGAAACACAGGCAATTCCTGGGATGTTGATCCCCGACTCACTTATACTTGAGTGGTTTAAGGGGGAAGGTAGACGGGTTAAGGCTTCTTAACTTGAGGGACTAATGCCGAAATTTCCCGTGCCACCCGTGCCGGAGCTTGCGCGGGCTGGAGGTTCAACCGTCGACGAGATGGTGAGCTGGTGGCTCGCCTACTATGATCGCAAGCCCGTTCCTTGGAATTACCTCAGGGGAACCAAGGTCGTGCGCAAGAGCTACGACGGGCTGCATGTCTTGAGGCAGCTCCTGGCTGGTTGCGAACTCGAGAAGATCGAGCAGAGTCGCAAGTCAAATGCTGAGATCGTTGAGCTAGCTGCTCCGCTGGCATTCGGAAGGCAGACCCAGGTATTCAACCTCCCGCGTCGGCAGTTCCCCTTTGGTCGCGACAACCGTGCGGGCTACCGTATTCCCTTCTTCTTCGTCGAGGGCGGTGTGATAAAGCTCTACCACCTCCAGCCTCGTAAGAACTCGTCGGCATCGGTTACTTTGGAACAGATGGGCATGGTAGGGACGATTTATAAGCGTTTCATCCTCGACCAGGAGTTTTACGGGCAGAAGGCTGACGTAGAAATCGTGGATTTATCTGAGGATCGGGTTACACACGCGCGGGCGGTGCGCCGCTATTCGCTCGCCGATCTAGAGCTTTGGTCCGAGCGGCGGTTGCAGGACAGGTTGTCTCTAATTGCCGAGTCACTAGACCGGGTGTGGAACAGCGGCTTGATCAAGTCACGTGACCGAAAGGGGCGTCGACCAGATCCCGACATGCCACTATTTGACTAGCTGATTGCTCAAAACGCAGCTACATGCCGACGAATCCCCAGGTTAAATCGGGAGTCGAACCTGATGTTCTGGTCGACGCTCTGGCGGATCATCGTCGTTCCGGTGGCATTCCTTATTTCGGCAATGTTCGCCGGGCTCGTCCTCGTCACGCTGGGCATGGAACGGATCACCCACGCCTTCCACGGCCAGCACATGGATGAGCCGGACTCCGTTGTCGCCATGTTCGATCTCGTGACGCAGGGTGCCATTCTGGCCTCCGGCCTCACGATCCTGCCGGCATTCCTGATCGTATTGATCGGCGAGATCGCAAGCATCCGCTCCTCGCTCTATTACATCATAGGCGGCGGCGTGGCTCTCGTCGCCGTACCGGTGCTGGCTCACTTTGGATCGGCAGGCATGGTTTTGCCGAGCCCGGTCGTCTGGCAGGTCTTCGCCACGGCAGGTTTTGCTGGCGGCTTCATCTACTGGCTACTCGCGGGGCGGCGCGCTTAGATATCGAGAGTTGGAGAGGTCAGTCAGATCGGGGGAGATGTATGCTGGCGACCATACTGCGCTGTTTCGCCGGCTACCTCGGCGCCTGTCTCGCGGCCGGGCTTGTCCAGGTTCTTTTCGTACTGCCTCCCCATAAGCTCGTTTTCGCGGAGGTGAACCTCCTGACGGCGGCCGGCATCTGGCTGCTGCTGGCCACGGTGCACAATGCGATCTTCGGGGCGCCGTTCTCGGCAATTGCACTCGCTTTTGCTGAATGGCTGCAGCTCAAAAGCCCGATCTACTATGCCGGCGCGGGGTTCGGAATCGCGATGCTCGGCTTTCTCGCGCAGATCACCGGACGCGGATTGGCTCAGCCAGTGGCAGTAGTCCTGTACCTGCTCGCCGGGTTCATCACCGCGGGTGCAACGGCTGGCCTCGTGTACTGGTTGATCGCTGGCCGCCTCGCCGGCCGGCGCCACTGGCGGAAGCTGAAACACCAGCTTAACGCTGCTCTGCAATAAATCTTGCTGCAGTGCAAAATAAGCGGTATTCGTCTCTCCTGACCTTTGGAGGTGGCGCATGTTCGCTTACGACGACCAGATCGAGTTGGCGAAGACCTGGGGAGATATGGCGCTATCGTGCATGTCGGCTGTTGCGCAGTGCACGACCACGATGCTTGCCCCCTGGCAACAGAGCGGCACTTCTACGCCTTCCAAGGCCGATGCGGTGCCATCGCCCCGCCCTGCACAGTGGTCAGAACCGCCGACGACCTTTCCCTGGCAACGCGCGCCTGAACAGTGCCCGTTCGAGCCTTCGTGGCTCGGCTTGAGCTGGGTGCTCCCGCTCGCAATACCTGGATTCACCCCATCTCCCCAGCCCGCGCTTGGTCCGCTGACATCGATCCAAGCCTGGACAAAGCTATTGGAAGCCTCGAGCCCGATGATGGCCTTGGGCCTGCCCGCTTGCTTTTCGCCCGCCGGCTTGACCGGCCTTCTGCGGCCCCTGGGTTGGCCGATGCCGGCCTCACCGTTCTCAGTCGGCCTGACGTCTGCTGCACTCGGTCCGGCCCCAGTCCGCCCCGCTTCGCTCGAACCCCCGCAGTTTGCCGCTTATCGCTCCGACAGTGGCCATGCCGTGGCGCAGATTACCTTTCCGAACAACGTTGTCGCTGCCCTCGCTGTGCCGGAAAGCGCAGCATCGATGATAGACACGTTCTTTCCCTGGCAGCGCATGCTCCACTGAAGGTTTGCATGGGCGCGAACCTGCGCGTCCGAGGCTTTAGGACTTCGGCGCATTTGTCGTGGATGTGGATTGCTTCGGCTTGGTACGGCAATAGGCTTTCACCTTTCGGCCGTCCTTTCGCGTTGTCGCTGACACCCAGCTACAGTCCGCTTTTGCAACGCAGGCCTTCTGTTCGAGACCTTTGCAGGACGATGCCTCCGCACTCTCGGCCTGCGCAGTCGATGCCACGAGTGCGACCAGAAATGCTCCCATGCTCAGGGCCTTGGCCCGCTTCCAAACTCTCACGTTACTTCCCCCACCAGATATTGCGGCAAGAACTTTTTAGCAACATCATGCGCCGCTGATCTTGTTCCCTTTTGGAAGAACTGCTGTTCGCGGACGCATGGTCCAGTCCAACGCCTGCTCGAGCCGGTCATCACCCCAGAACAGCTCGCCGGTCGGCGTTATAAAGCTCGGAGCACCGAAGATGCCGCGCGATGCCGCCTCAGCAGTCTGATCCCTGAGCCGCTGCTTGATGGCGGGCGCCTCGGCTCGATCCAGCAATACAGCAGCATCAAGATCCAGCGCTGTTAGGATCATTGAGATTACCCTGACATCGGAAATATCCTCACCACACCCGAACTGGGCCTCGAAAATCTTGCGCGTGAATGGCTCGATCCAACCCTCGTCAACGCCGATCAGCGCCAGCCGGGCAGCCTTCAGGCCATTCGCGGGAAACGTCGGCGGCATGACGAACGGCAGCCCGCGGCCAGCCGCCAGCCGCTGCATGTCGCGGATCATGTAGCGGCCTTTGGCCGGGTAGAGATTGAACGGGGACGTCTCCCAGCCCTGCGCCTTGAAGATCGGCCCAAGCAGGAACGGCCGCCAGACAACCTCGACGCCCGTCACCCGCGCCATCTCGGAAATGCGCATGGCGGACAGATAGGAGTAGTTGGAGGCGAACTCGTACCAGAATTCCAGGCGCGGCATAGGAAACCTCTTTCGAAGCCCGTGTCGCTCGCGAGCTTACCACTGCCGATCAGCCCTGAGACAACGGTGCGAGCCCAACCACTCAGGCGCCCCTTGGCCATCGGCCGAACCCCAGCCTATAGTGCGCGCGAATTTCAGCACATGAGCAGGACTTACGATGGCTGCGAAGACCGGCGACAAGGTCAACAAGGTGGTGCTCGCCTATTCGGGTGGGCTCGATACGTCGATCATTCTCAAGTGGTTGCAGGAGACCTACGGCTGCGAGGTGGTGACGTTCACCGCCGACCTCGGCCAGGGCGAGGAGCTGGAGCCGGCGCGCAAGAAAGCCGAGCTGCTGGGGATCAAGCCCGAACACATTTTCATCGAGGATCTGCGCGAGGAATTCGTCCGCGATTACGTGTTCCCGATGTTCCGCGCCAACGCGCAATATGAAGGGCTGTATCTCCTCG
>JAEVZQ010000246.1 GCA_023392135.1 Pseudomonadota bacterium
CGTCGAACACGTTGACGATCTTGCCCTCGACGGCGAGGGTGAATGCAATCCCCTGAGATCCCTCGAGGCGCTCAATGCGATCAATGATCGCCACGGCGCCGACCGGGAACGTGAGTTCGTTGTCATCGGCGTCCAAGCCGCTGGTTTCGACCAGCATCTGAACCACGTCGTCTTTCTTGAACCCGAAGGCCTCGTGCAATGCCTGGGTCATTTCAGGTGTCCTCGATTGATGTTTCTGGGGTTTTCCGGATTGGGAGGGCGCCAAGGAAAAGGGCCGTCATCTCTCGATGGAAGCCCTCTTGGCCGGCTCGAATGGGCTCGATAACCCTGGCCCGCCCCCATGAGGTGGTCCGGGTTTAATGTTAGTGCATGATTGGCCTGAAGTGCTTCGGTTTGGTGGTCCAGGCCGAGCGTTAGCTTTCGCCGGCTCCTGAGCCCTGGGCCAGTGGCGAAGGGCTTATTCGCAAAGCATATTCCTGCGGCGTTCGGTTTCCAAGCGCCATGTGAGGACGGCTCTCATTGTACAAAGCCACGACGGAACGCCCACAGGACCGAAGAGCGCGAGGTTCTGTATCCGTGGCATCCCTGGGCCGGGTGCATCGTCCAGCTTGATGAGATCGTCGAGAAGGGCGCTGGCGATTGTGTTCGCTGCCGCCACGATGGTGATCCGTCCCGCAGATTGGAACTCCCTCTCTGGATGTTCGATCGGGCCGTCTGCGCGCCGATGCGGGTTGAGCTTGCTCCTCAGGTGGAGATCGCCGCAATCCAGGCTTTGATGACGCTGCTGGCAGATGTGCCGAAGCGAGCACCGTCGACTCCCACGGCGACGACGGCAAACTGGATCTCTCACGACGGGAATCGGGGAGAGGCCCATGCGACGCCAGAGCAGCCCTCATTATGTCCTTCGGTCCAGACCAGAGCAGTTCGACCTGTTTGCCCAGCCAAGCGACGGCGGCCAGCCGCGGATGCCAGACTGGCAGACCCTGCCTGCGGAGACGCAGCAGGCGCTGACGAACCTGATGGTTCGCCTGATCCTCGAACACGTCCGCGACGGCCGTCTGGGACAGGCAGAGGAGCGCGGTCATGACTGACAAGATCCAGCCCCACCATCTGGAGCGCAAGGCGATCCTCTATGTTCGCCAGTCCTCCGCCCATCAGGTTCTGCATAATCGCGAGAGCAGCACCTTGCAGTACGCCATGCGGGATCGGCTGACCATGCTGGGCTGGGCGCAAATCGAAACCGTCGACGACGACCTCGGGCGGTCAGCGGCCGGCACCACCGCCCGCGCCGGCTTCGAGCGCATGGTGGCCGAGGTCTGCCTCGGCAAAGTCGGCGCCGTGGCCGCCCGCGAGGTGTCGCGCTTTGCCCGCAACAGCCGCGATTGGCAGCAACTGATCGAGATGTGCCGCGTGGTCGACACGGTGCTGATTGACCAGGAGACGGTCTATGCCCCGCGGCAGGGCAACGATCGGTTGCTGCTCGGGCTCAAGGGTTCCCTCAATGAGTATGAACTCGATCTCCTGCGTCAGCGCTCGCTCGCGGCGCGCTACGAGAAAGCCAAACGCGGTGAACTCCTCGTCACGGCGCCGGTCGGGTTCGTGAAGGCTGGCGACCGCTGGGAGAAAGATCCGGACCGGCGGGTGCAGGACGCGATCTTGCTGGTGTTCGACAAGGTGGCGGAATTGGGCACCGCCCGCCAGGCTCTGCTGTGGTTCCACGAGCACGGGCTCGATCTGCCGGCCCGGCAGCCCAACGGCGATGTGGTCTGGCGCCGGCCCAATTATGCGACCATCCACCGGATGATCGAGAACCCAATCTACGGTGGCGCCTATGCCTATGGTAAGACTCGCGTTGCGGGCTATGACAGCTCAGGCATGCGGGGCAGAATTTGCCGCAAGCCCCGCGCTCAATGGCTCGCTCTGAAGCCCGGTACTCACGAGGGCTATGTCGATTGGGAACAGGCGGAGGCGATACGCAGAATGGTGAGCGACAACGTCCCGACCAGCCGGCATCATGGCGCACCCAAGCACGGCGACGCCCTGCTGGCCGGGCTCGTGCGGTGCCGGCGCTGTGGCCGGAAGCTGACGGTGCGTTACTCCGGCATGAAGCACAACATCCCACGCTATGCCTGCTGCCGAGGCCACCTCGACAACGGAGAGCCGCGCTGCATCGCCTTCGGAGGCTTGCGCGCGGACGACGCCATTGAGGCGGCTCTGCTGCAGGTGGTTCAACCCGGTGCGATTGCTGCTGCAGTCGCGGCCGAGGCAGAAGCCAGCAGCCGGCGGGATCAGGTCCGTGAGGCGCTCACCCGCGATCTCGAAGCCGTCCGGTACGCAGCGGACCGCGCCTTCCGTCAGTACGATGCCGCTGATCCGGGCAATCGCCTGGTGGCCGGGGAACTGGAGGCGCGCTGGAACAGGGCGCTGGCCCGAGTCGCCGAGGTCGAGGCGAAGATCGCCGCCCATGATGCGGCCCTGCCACGCGCTATGGAGATCACACCGATCTCCCTGGCCAGTTTGGCCGATGACCTGCAGGCTGTTTGGAGCGCCCCGACCACGGATGCGCGGCTCAAGAAGCGCATCGTGCGCACCGTCATTCGCGAGGTGATCGCCGACATTGATGCGGATGCTGGCGAGATCCTCCTGATGATCCATTGGGTCGGCGGCGTTCACACCAAGCTGCGTCTGCCCCGGCGGCGACGCGGCCAGCGCAACAGCACCTCACCTGATGTTCTTGCCGCCGTCCGGCATCTGGTTTTGATCGCCAATGACGATCTCATCGCCGGCCTCCTGAACCGGAATAAGCTTGTGACTGGCCATGGTAATCGCTGGACGCGGGAGCGTGTGACGGCGCTGCGTTCCCACCATCGTATTCCAGTCTACCGGCCTGCCCCTGATGGGGTCGAGCCCTGGCTCAACCTGACCCAGGCGGCCGCGCATCTCGGCGTCAGCCCCAAGACGCTCAGACTGGCCGCCGAGCGTGGTGAGATCACCGCCATCCATCCGCTTGCGGATGGTCCCTGGATCTTCAGCCGCGCCGATCTTGATGGATCAGCGGCGAATGAGGTTGCACAACGAGCGGAGCGCTCGGCAAAATACCCCACGGGACAGCATCCCGATCAACAAACTCTCTTTCCATCAATGACATAGACAGATGGGTGTTGTGATGCAGGGTTGTAA
>JAEVZQ010000422.1 GCA_023392135.1 Pseudomonadota bacterium
CCCGTGCACCACTCGACCCAACGGCAACGCTTCGTTTTCTCAAGCTGACAGACAGGAAAAATACAGAATGGATCTCGGAATCAAAGGTCGCGTCGCAATCGTCAGTGGTGGCAGCCGGGGCATCGGCCGCGAAACTGCGCGAGAGTTTCTGGAAGCCGGCGTGAAGGTCATGACCTGCTCGCGTCATGGCGATCAAGTTGCGGCGACATGCAGGGAATTGGCGGAGACGACGGGCGGGGAGATCCAGTCCATCGAAGCCGATACGTCGAAATCGGAAGATATCCAGAAGCTCGTCGATGCGACGCTCCAGGCCTATGGGACCATCGATATTCTGGTGAACAATGCCGGCACCATGTATTCCGGCCGTTATGACGAAATGACAGACGAGGGTCTGCAGAAGCAGCTCGACACCAAGCTGTTCGGCTTCCTGCGCGCCATCCGCGCGGTTTACCCGATCATGCGCGATAAGAATTGGGGGCGCATCGTCAGCATGATCGGCGGCGCCGGCAAAGAGCCCGACCCCTACATGTTCGGCTCCGGCATCACCAACAGCGGCCTGCTCAATATCACCAAATCGCTGTCAACGGAATTCGCACCCTACAATGTGCTCGTCAACGCCGTTTGCCCGGGCTGGGTCGCAACTGACCTGTGGAAGCGCAATGCGGGCGGTCTGCAGAAGGAGCTCGGCGTCAATAGTGAGGAAGAGGCACGGCGATTGGCCGCAAAAAAGAACGCTCTCGGCCGCTTTGGCAAACCCGAGGAGCTGGCGAATGCGATCGTCTTCCTGTGCTCAGAGCGGGCCAGCTATATCACGGGAGTATCGCTGAACCTCGACGGTGGCCGCCTCAAGGGGCTCTGGTAAGATACGCCATGGATCTGGGTTTGAAGGATAAAGTGGCCATCGTGACCGGTGCTTCACGGGGTATCGGGTTTGCGATCGCGGAACGGTTGCTGGCGGAAGGCGCCAGGGTGGCCGTCTGCGGACGTGATCAGGATCGCCTCGATGAAGCCGAGTTCCGCCTGCGGCCGCGAGGAGAGGTCCTCGCGGTCAGCGCGGACACCGCTGACCCGACCGCACGCGAAAGCTTCGTGCGTGCGGTAGCGGACCGCTTCGGACAAATCGACATGCTCGTCAACAACGCCGGGACGCATGTGCGCGCCAGCGTCGATGACATGACCGACGAGCAGCTCCAGCGCCAGCTCAATGATAAGCTGTTCGGCTTTTATGGAATGATCCGGCTTGTCCTGCCGGGGATGCGCGCCCGCAAGGATGGCCGTATCGTCAACGTGATCGGCCAGGCTGTCCGTCATCCACATCCCGACAGGCTGCCGTCGGGCATTGCCAATGCCGCCGCGCAAGCCATGACCAAGGCTGTGGCAGATGCGGTCGCGCGTGACAACGTCCGTGTAAATTCCGTGTGCCCTCAATATATCGCGACGGAGCTGGTGCAGACACTCATCGCCAAGGAGATGAAAGAACGCGGCGTCGACAAGGCGACCGCATCCGCGGGGTTCACCCGCGCAACAGTGCTCGGTCGCATGGGTAAAGCTGAAGAAGTGGCAGATATGGTCGCCTTCCTGCTTTCCGATCGGGCCAACTTTGTGTGCGGCAGCTCGGTGTCGCTGGATGGCGGTTATCACCGCTATGTGTTCGGTTGATGGAGCTGACGGCCATGGACCTCGGATTAGCAGGCAAGACAGCTCTTATCACCGGCGGCACCAGCGGCATCGGATTGGCGATCGCGCGGCGTCTTCTGGAGGAGAAGGCCAGGGTTTTCATCTGCGGGCGCGACGAGTCCAAGCTTGCACGGGCGCTGAAGGATTTGCGTCAGGTCGGAGATGCACACGGTGCCACCGCCCACGTCGATCAACCCTCGGAAATGCCTGGCCTGGTTTCCGTTGCACTGGCGCAGCTTGGACGCATCGATATCGTCATCAGCAACGCCGGCACGCATCTGAAAGGTCGCGTCGAGGAATTGACCGCCAACCAGATCGAAACACACTTCCGCACCAAGGTGCTGGGTCCATGGGAGCTGGCTCGGCAGGTTGCACCGCACATGAGGGAGAATGGCGGCGGTCGCTTCATCGTCATCATCGGGCAGGCGGGCAAAGTGCCGGGCCAGGACGTGATCGGCTCCGCGGTCGTCAACGCCGCGCAGCACGCTTTCGTGAAATCCCTATCGGATGACCTCGGCCGCGACGGCATCCTGGTCAACGCCGTCTGTCCAAGCCGGATCCACAGCCCACTGACAGCCGAGCTCAACCTCGATGGCGAACTCTACCTCGGCCGCAGTCTCGAACAGCAGGAAAGCGGATGGGGCCGCAATGTTCCTCTCGGCCGCTGGGGTAATGCCGACGATATCGCCAACGCCGTCTTGTTCGTCGCATCGGCGCGGGCCGGCTTCATGTGCGGCGCCAATATCGATGTCGATGGCGGCTACCAGCGCATGTACCTCTGACCGGAAACGCATCGCGGATGATAGAACTGCAAGGCATCGGTAAAACGTTCCGCAAGGGCGACGAGGAGGTGCGCGCAGTTGCGGGCGTCGATCTTGAGATTGTGCCCCGTTCGATCGTGGCGTTGATCGGTCCTTCCGGTTGCGGGAAATCGACACTGCTCAACATGATCGCCGGTCTTTATCAGCCGAGCGAAGGTAGTATCATTTACCAGGGCCAACCGGTGTCTGACGTCAATACTGATGTCGGCTACATGACGCAGAAGGATAATCTCCTCCCCTGGCGCACTGTGCTCGACAACGTCGCCATGCCTCTTGAGCTCGCAGGCTGCCCGCAGGCCGAGCGCTACGAGGCCGCGCGCGCGATGATCCACCAGGTTGGCCTCGAGGGTTTCGAAAACAAATATTCCAATGAACTTTCCGGCGGGATGCGTAAGCGCGCCTGCCTTGCCCGCATGTTGCTTTATGAGCCCAAGGCGTTGCTGCTCGACGAGCCGTTCGCCGCCCTCGATGCACAACTGCGCATTGCTATGCACGACCTCCTATTGCGCCTATGGGCGGCCAACCAGCAAACCATCCTGCTGGTCACACACGATCTCGTCGAGGCCATCACGCTGGCCGACCGCGTCGTGGTGTTCAGCCGCCGCCCGGCGCGGATCACGCACGATCAGCTGATTGATATTCCGCGGCCGCGCGACGTCATGGAGGTTCGTTTCACCGAGCGCTTTCACGAGATCCACAATGCAATCTGGGACAAGTTGCGCGAGGAATACGTCGAGGAGAAACTATGACGGCACCCGATACCGTCACAAGTGAGCGGTCAAATCCGAATGAGGCGCGCCCTACGCGCCGCCCGCTCGCCGAGATCAGTCAGGCGTCGATGGTCAGCTTGCAGGTCATGCTCGGGATCGTGCTGCTCATCATCTGGGAGCTGAGCGCTGGACGTTTGATCGACAAGTTCATGATCAGCAGTCCCACCGACGTTGTGATGCGGCTGTGGGATTGGGTCGCCAGCGGCACGATCTACATGCATGTATGGGCCACCGTCTACGCGACGGTCATCGGTTTCGTGATCGGTGCCGGCGCGGGTGTCGCCGGCGGAATCTGGCTGGGTCTTTCCCCGTTCGTCAGCCGATTGCTCGACCCTTACATCTGGGCATTCAACGCGCTTCCGAAAGTGGCACTGGCGCCGTTGTTCATTCTCTGGTTCGGTCTCGGCATAAACTCTAAGATCGCGCTGGCCGCCGCCCTGGTCGTCTTCCTGGTGTTCGTGAACACGTTCGCCGGCGTGCGCGAAGTCGATCCGGATCTGGTCGACAGCTTGCGCCTGATGCGCGCCAATCGCCGCCAGATCCTCACCAAGGTCGTGCTGCCCTCGGCAACATCGTGGATCTTCGTCGGACTGAAGACCGCGGTACCCTATGCGTTGATCGGCACCATCATCGGCGAAATGATTGCCGCTAATCGTGGCCTCGGCTACCTCGTGCAGCGTTCCGGCAGCGAGTTCGACACAGCCGGCGTCTTCGCTGCGCTCGTGGTCATTTCCGTGCTGGCGGTGATCTTCAATCAGGCCGTAGACTTGGTACAGGGACAGCTGCAGAAATGGAAGGAAAGCAGCCACTAGTCCAATTCGTATTAAGACGCAAGCAGAGCCTTCGAACAGAACGATCGATAGGGAGAACCGCCAATGAAGGTATTCAAATTGACAGCGCTGGCATTGAGTGCCGTCGTACTTTTTGCCGCAAACGCCGTCGCCCAGGACGTGGTGAAGATCACGAACATCGGACATGGATACTTTTCAGGTCCGCTCTACGTTGCCATGCGCGAGAAAATATTTGAGAAGCATGGCATAAAGGCCGAAGTGATATTTGTCCAAGGCGGCTCGCTGGCCTTTCAATCGGTGTTTACGCGTGAAGCTGATTTCGGCGTGCTGAGCTACGAGCATGTGTTGACAGCCGCCGCGCAGGGCCGCGATATCGTCTCGATCTTCAACATCACTCATCGTCCGCTTAACAACATCGTGGTCAGCAACGCGCTGTACGAGGCCACGAAGGGAAAGAGCCTCAAGGATCGCATTCTCGCGCTCAAAGGCAAAAGGATCGGCACCCCCTCGGCTGGCGGATCTGGCGAGAAAATGCTTGGTGTCCTCGCCCGCACCCACGGACTTACATTGCCGGGAGA
>JAEVZQ010000434.1 GCA_023392135.1 Pseudomonadota bacterium
GCTCTGAAGCTGGGCCCATGCCCCCGCCGCCCGGCGTTTTAATTACGAGACGCTCACCGGGCGAAACGAGTTGGAAGCCCTTGCCCTTGAGAACCTTGCCGGACGCGAGCGCGACGGCACCGTTGGCGCCATTTTGTCCACCATCGCAGCCGCGCGCCGGGTAGTCGATGCGGTCGAAGCCAGCGAGAAGCTCGAATGGCTCCCCGACATTGCTTTCGATCTCTATGACCTGGCCCAAGCCGCCCCGGGTGCGACCGGCCCCGCCGGAATCCGGGCGGAGCTCCTTTTTCCAGAATAGAAGCGGCGTAATCTGCTCGGCAATTTCGATCGGAGTTCCTTTGACGCCTGATGGATAGGCTGTCGCGGAAAGGCCGTCCAATTGCGGTCGCGCTCCGGTCCCGCCATTCGACGTGACGGTCATCATGAACCCGTAGTTGCCGCCCTCGCCACCTTTCACACGCCCGCGGACATTGAGGTTCCAAAGGCAGGCCGCCCCTTCGGCCGGAACGCGATCGGGAATGGCCTGCCGCAAGCATCCAAAAACAACGTCGGGCAGCATCTGTCCTATGACGTGCCTGAAGAGCACCGGCGATGGCTTGGGTGCATTGAGGATCGTATCCGCGGGGGCGGAAACGGTCAGCGGCTCCAGCGAGCCTGCGTTGTTCGGCACTTTGGAGGCAACGATGCAGCCCAATCCGAAAGCCGTATAAGCTGTGGTGTAGGAGAGCGGCACGTTGATGCCACGCCGCGTCGGTGCACTGGTGCCGGCGTAATCGACGTGAATTCCGGTATCGCTGATCGTGGTCGTAGCCGAAAGAACGATCGGCTCGTCATAGCCGTCCGTCACCATGGTGTTCGACCAGGTGCCTTTCGGCAGCTTGGCGATTTCAGCGAGAACGGCTTCCCGGGAACGCGCGATGATGTGCTCGGCAAGCTGGTCGAGATCGTCGAGACCGAATTCGTCCATCATCTCGATCAGCCGATCGCTGCCGACATCATTGCAGGCGGCCAATGAATAGACGTCACCGACGGTATCGATGGGCAGCCGGGTATTTGCCCGGATCATTGCCATTAACGTCTCGTTTACCTTGCCCTCGTCGAGCAGTTTCAGGAAGGGAATGTAAAGCCCTTCCATGAAAACGTCCGTCGCATCCGGGCCGAAACCGATGCCGCCGATATCCATCAGGTGACTGGTGCAGGAGAAGAGCCCGACGAGCTTGCCTTTATGAAAGCAGGGCGTCGTGACAACGAAGTCGTTGAGATGCCCTGTGCCCATCCACGGGTCGTTGGTGATGTAGGCATCGCCGGGCTTCATATTTTCGAGCCCGAAATGAGCGATGAAATGCTTCACCGACTCGGCCATGGAATTTACGTGGCCCGGGGTTCCGGTCACCGCCTGTGCCAGCATTCTGCCCTGGCGGTCGAAAATGCCGGCCGAAAGATCGCCCGCTTCACGCACGATGGCAGAAAAGGCCGTTCTCAGCAGTGTCTGCGCCTGCTCCTCCACGACGGAGATCAGGCGGTTCCACATGATTTGCAGTTCGATATCGCCCGCCGCCTTGTCCGTCATGACCGGGCCTCCGAGGTCTTTGCAGTGAGTACCAGCGCCATGCCAGCGTCGACCATGGCATCGAACGTCGTCGAGAGATAGCTCGAGGTCCCATCCTCGATGACGACAGCCGGGCCGCTGATCTGCGCCCCTGGCTTCAAATCTCCGCGCTCAAACACGGGCACCTCGATTCGCTTGCCCAAGCGGGCGTCGAATACGGTTCTTGTTCCGGTCGGTTGAGGTGACGGCTGTGGTGCGGGCGTAGCGAGTTTGGCCGGACGGCTTTCCGCGCCGGAGACGAGCACCACCCAGCTCATGATTTCAATCGCAGCGCCCGGGATGTGGCGCGCAAAGAGCCGATCGTATTCCGCCTCGAAAGCCTGACGCAGCGATGCAGGATCCATTTCGGTCAAAGGCCGGCTCGGAAGCTGGACCGGGATTTCGTGCCCCTGGCCGGAATATCGCATGAAGATACGGCGGTGCTCTGCGAGCTGCGTATTTCCGGCGGCTTCCCTGGCCAAGTCCGTCGCTTCGGCGCTCATGGCTTCGAGAAGTGCGTTGGCGGCGGCCACGTCGAACCGGTCGAGACGCATATAGAGCGAGCGAACGAGCTCGAATGCGGCTGGCGCATCGAGAAACCCGATGGCCGAGCCGACGCCTGCTCCAGCCGGGATTATCACGCGCTCGATGTTGAGCTTTTCGGCGACGCGCGCCGCATGCAGTGGTGCTGCCCCTCCGAACGCGACGAGCGTGCGAGCGCGCACCTCCGCGCCCCGTTCGACAGCGTGAACACGCGCGGCGTTGGCCATGTTCTCGTCGACGATCTCGGCGACGCCGTATCCGGCTGCGTCGGTTTCGAGCCCCAAGTGACTGCCGATGTGCGTATCGAGCGCGGCAACCGCCTTGCGAGTGTCGACCTCGATTTTGCCGCCGGCAAAGCGAAGCGGATCGATTTTGCCGAGAGCGAGATCGGCGTCGGTCACCGTCGGCTCGGTGCCGCCGCGATTGTAGCAGGCTGGTCCGGGCTCGGAGCCTGCGCTGTCCGGCCCGACGTTGATGCGCTTGAGGACGTCGACGCGGGCGATCGAGCCGCCGCCAGCGCCGATCTCAACCATCTCGATCACCGGGATGCGCAATGGAAATCCGCTGCCTTTCATGAAGCGCGACGAGCGGTCCACCTCGAAAACGCGTGCCTTGAACGGCCGGCCCTCGTCGATCAGACAGACCTTTGCAGTCGTGCCGCCCATATCGAAGGAAAGAATGCGGTCCTCGCCGCGCTCGGCTGCTATGCGCGCCGCAAGAATGGCACCGCCGGCCGGACCCGATTCGATGAGCCGCACTGGGAAGCTCACCGCGGTATTCAAGCTCGCGAGGCTGCCGCCGGAGGTCATCAGATGGATCGGGGCCCTGCAGCCTCGGGTTCTGAACTCCTGTTCCAGTCTGCCGAGATAGCCTGCCATCAGCGGCTGCACGTAGGCATTCGCGACGGCCGTCGATGTCCGCTCGTACTCGCGCGCTTCGGGGCAGACCTCCGAGGAGAGCGTGACGCTGAGCCCCGGGCAATGCTCCTGCAGGATCGCGCGGATACGTTCCTCGTGCGCCGGGTTGGCATAGGAATGGATCAGCGCGACGGCGACGGCCTCGATCTCCTCGGCCTCGAGCCGGCTCGCAACCCCGACGACGGCCGCTTCGTCAAGTGGCAGCTTCACGTTGCCATGAACGTCGAGACGTTCGGGCACCGTAAAGCGCAGGCGGCGCGGGACCAGCGGCTGCGGCTTCTGGATGAAGACGTCATACTGATCGAAGCGGCTTTCATCGGCGATCTCCAGCACGTCGCGAAAGCCCTCGGTGGCGATCAGCGCCGTGCGTGCGCCCTTGCGCTCGATGACGGCGTTCGTGGCCAGCGTGGTGCCATGCACGAAGAGGCGGATATCCGAGAATGTCCTTCCGGCGCTGGCGAGAATTGCGGCAGTGCCTTCGACGACCGCACGCTCCGGCGCTGAAGCTGTCGTCAGCACTTTGGAGGTCATACGTTCGGAGCCGCTATCGAGCACGATGTCCGTGAAGGTGCCGCCGATGTCGACGGCAAGTCGCAGCTCGGGTGTGACTGAACCCATATCGTTTCGATTTCCGCTGAGATGCTGAATGCGGGCCGGACTATGGCATCGGTCGGCCGCTATTTGCTACGACGAAGTTGCAGCGCGCCTGGCGTGCGACACAAAGGGTGATCTCATGACAATCCCAGTGTGGGTGCTGCTCGGGTTTGCCGCCTGGACATTATTGACCCTCTTCGGAACGATCGGCGTCTACCGGTGGAGGCGCATTCTGACCGGTCGGGTACCCATTAAGGACTGGCGCGCCGATGTGCAACAAGGCGGCGAATGGTATCGCCGGGCGATGCGTGCGCACATGAACTGCGTCGAGAACCTGCCCGTCTACGGCGCCATCGTCGTGGCGATCATCGCAGTTCGGGTGGACAGTCCCTGGCTGGACGCGTTCGCTCTCATTGTGCTTGGCGCGCGTATTTTTCAGACGACGGTCCACGTTGCGCTGGATCAGACGAACGCGGTGGCGGCGGTGCGCTTCACGTTCTATCTGATCCAGGTGCTGAGCATGATTGCCATGGGCCTCATTGTTGCGCAATTCGGGATGGCAGCTCCCGGCTGAAGCCAGCCGTCCGATCCGAACCAAACTGGCGGACAAGCGTTGTTCGCGGGTCCGGCGTGGGGGATCAGGTTGACACCAGTCAAAGACGCTCCGGCCACGTCACGCTATTCAAGGCAGTCGAAAGCGAGGCTTGGACGATGGCACAGAGAAAGGAATCGACTGCGGCGGCGCGCATTCCGGCACCGGGTTTGAAAGCGGCCGGCAGTCTGGCGCCGATTCCCGAGGCCGCGATCCAGCGCGAAATCATACCCCGCGGGCTGAGCGCTGAACCTCCGCCCAGCATCTACGAGACCGATACGGCCGCCATCTTCGGTGAGGCCCTCGACAAGTCGCTCAACTACCTCGTTTCGCGCTTTACGATGGGCCTTTCACCAGTAGCCCTGACTGAAGCTTACTTCGACTGGTTCCTTCACCTCGCGTCCGCGCCGGGCAAGCGAATGGAGCTTGGCGAGCGGGCTATGCGCAATTTCACCCGGCTCGCCCGATACGTCGCAGCTTGCGCAATGAATTCGCAAGGTTTGCAGCCCTGCATCGAGCCGCTCCCGAACGATAATCGCTTTCGAAGTGAAGAGTGGCAGGTCTGGCCCTTCAACGTCATTCATCAGGGATTTCTGCTCAACCAGCTATGGTGGCACAACGCGACCACGGGCGTGCGCGGAGTGATGCGGCAACACGAGCGCGAGCTGGAGTTCGCATCCCGCCAGCTGCTGGACGTCTTCTCCCCTTCCAACTTCATCTGGACGAACCCGCAGGTGCTGAAAAGAACGGCAGCCGAGGGGGGACGCAACCTTGTTCGGGGATATCTCAACTTCCTCGACGATTGGCAGCGCACGTTGAACCACCGCCCACCTCCGGGCATGGAGGAGTTCAAGGTCGGCGAGACGCTCGCTGTCAGCCCTGGCAAGGTCGTCTACCGGAACCGCTTGATCGAGCTGATCCAGTACGAGCCGACCACGGATCAGGTGCGTCCCGAGCCGATCCTCATCGTTCCGGCCTGGATCATGAAATACTACATCCTCGATCTGCGGCCGGGTAAGTCGCTGGTCGAGTTCCTGACGGATCAGGGCTTCACGGTTTTCATGATCTCGTGGAAGAACCCGACCCGTCAGGATCGGGACCTGCGCCTGGAGGATTACCGCCGGCTCGGCATTCTGGATTCCATCGAGGCGGTGCAGACGATCGTGCCCGGCACCGCCATCCACGGTGTCGGGTATTGCCTCGGAGGCACGTTGCTGGCCATCACGGCTGCCGCCCTGGCCCGAACCCGCAAGGACC
>JAEVZQ010000436.1 GCA_023392135.1 Pseudomonadota bacterium
AAATTTCCACCGGATACCCGACACATTGCCCCGAAGAGGGCCGATTGCAAGGGTCGGTCCCCACATTGAAGTGCGGCGCGTCCCGAAGTGCAAGTCCGCCAAAAAGCGCACGACTGTTGTGTCCGGAGCCGATCCAGTCGATGTTTGTGGCCTCACAACACAAGAGGAACCGCACCCATGAGTATCGATCGCTTCAGCCTGAAAGGCCGTTGCGCGCTCGTCACCGGGTCAAGCCAGGGAATTGGAAACGCGATTGCAAACGGCCTTGCCGCAGCCGGTGCGACGGTCGTCCTGAATGGACGGGACTCGGCGAAGCTGCAGAAGGCCCTCGATGCCATCCAGACCGCCGGTCATGCCGCTCACGCGCGCGCTTTCGACGTGACCGATTCGAGCGCTGCAACCGCTGCCGTCGAGGCGATCGAGCGAGAAATCGGGCCGATCGATATCCTCGTCAACAACGCCGGGATGACCCGCCGCATGCCGACGGAAGATCTGCCCGACGAGGTCTGGCACGAGATCATCCGAACCAACCTCGACAGCGTCTTCTATATTTCCCGTGCCGTCGGCCGGCATATGATCGGGCGCAAGCGCGGCTCTATCATCAACATCTGCTCGGTCATGAGCGAGCTCGGCCGCCCCTCGATCGTCCCCTACACCGCTTCCAAAGGCGGCGTAAAGATGATGACGAAGGGCCTCGCTGCCGACTGGGGCAAGCACGGCATCCGCGTCAACGGCATCGGCCCGGGCTACTTCAAAACGCCACTCAACGAGGCGCTGGTGAAGGACGCGAAGTTCTCGTCGTGGGTTGAGCGCCGGACGCCACTCGGCCGCTGGGGCGATGTGGACGAGCTGGTTGGCGCCGCCGTGTTTCTCGCTTCCGACGCGGCGAGCTTCGTAACGGGCCATGTGCTGTTCGTCGATGGCGGCATGACCGCGGTTGTTTGATGCGGCCGCAGTCAGTGGCCCCTGATCAGGTGCGGCAAAGCCAGTGAAATCTCCGGGATGTAGGTCACGAGCATCAACACGACAATCAGAGTCCCGAGGAAGGGCAGCGAGGCCCGCACGACCGCTGCGGGCGACACGTCGCCGATCGATGCCGTGAGATAGATCAGCGCGCCAACGGGTGGCGTGCACAGTCCGATCACCAGATTGAGCACGATCACGACGCCGAAATGAACCGGGTCCATGCCGATTGCGGTGACCATGGGGAGGAACACCGGGACCAGGATCACCAAGGCGGGCAGCGGATCGAGAAACATGCCGACCGCAAAGAAGATCGCGTTGAGTGACAGCAGCAGCACCCACGGCTCCAAGTCGAGGCCGCGGATGGTGGCCGCAAGCTCCTGGCCGATCCTCTGGTCGGCGATGATCCACGCGAAAATCGACGAAGCTCCCAGTATGACGAGCACCGTCCCGGTCCCGTGCGCCGCCCGGATCAGAGCATCCAGCACGCCGCGCAGCGAAAGGGCACGATAGGCGAACATGCCGATCAACAGCACGTAGACGACAGCGACTGCGCCCGCCTCCGTCGGGGTGAATACGCCGCCGCGGATGCCGCCGACGATGATCACAGGCGCCAGGAGCGCCAGAGCCGCACGCAGTGTCTCGGCCAGGATTACGCTTCGGGTGGCCCGCTGCGAGCGCGGCAGGTTCATGCGCTTGGCGCTGACGTACACCACGCTGCTGAGGCCGATGGCGATCAATATGCCCGGCAGGATGCCGGCCATGAACATCGCACCGACAGAGACATTGGCTAGCACGGCGTAAATGATCATCGGGATCGACGGCGGGATGATCGGTCCCAGGGTCGATGCCGTCTCCACGAGGGCTGCTGAGAAGCTGGCCGGATAGCCTTCCTTCTTCATGGAGCGGATCAGGAGCGGACCGACAGCGGCTGCATCGGCCACTGCGGAGCCCGACACGCCGGCCATCACCACCGAGCTTACGACGCCGACCTGCCCCAGGCCACCGCGGACATGCCCCACAAGGGCGCGGGCGAATGTCAGGATGCGGTCGATAACGCCGCTCGCCGTCATCAGCTCACCGGCGAGGAAGAACAGCGCGATGGCAAGCAGCACGAAGCTGTCGATGCCGCCTACGAAGAGCTGCGGCAGAACCGTCAGCGGAAGCTCCGGTCGGATGATGAAGAGAGTGAGAACCGAAGACCCGAGCAGCGAGAAGACAAGCGGAATTCCGAGGGCTGTGAGCGCCAGCATCACGCCGAGGAGCAGGGCCAGTGCCATGTTTCAGTCTTGCCCCCTCATGCGGCCGGCAGCGCCTGCCAGCAGAAATACCAGCCACAGCCCGCCACCAACCAGCATGGCCCTGTAAAGCCACTGCACCGAGACCGGCAACGCGGTGTACCGGTCGTAGGCCGTCAGCTCGATGAGCGTCAGTGCATGCCAGATCAGGAGACCCAGAAGGCCCACCGCGACCAGCGTTTGCAGGAGAACGAGCGCCTGGCGAAGGATGGGGGAAACTGATTGCTCCAGCAGGTCGATGCGCATGTGAGCTGCCCGGGTGGCGCTCAGAAGAACGAGCCAGACGAACAGCAGCCGCAGCAGCTCCTCGCTCCAGGGCGTGGACACGCCGAGCACATAGCGCGCGATGACTTGATAGAAGGCGAGCGCCGCGATCACCGCGAGTAACGCGGCGCACACGCCATCCACGACCCGCTGGAGCAGGACCAGCATTGACCTCAGCGTCCCGCGGCGATGATCTGGTCGATGATCTCGCTACCGTGCTCCTTCACATAGGTCGCCTTGACGGGATCGAGCACCGCTTTCCGGAACGGTTCCGTATCGACCTCCTCGATAACTTCGACGCCGGCCTTGCGGATCTCCCCGAGAGCCGTTTTGTCGGCCTCGCGATTGAGCTTCCGCTGCAGTTGCTGCGCATCTTTAGCGGCCTGGAGCACCGCCTTCTGATGCGCCTCGCTCAAGCTCCTGAACTTCTGCTGGTTCATGACCAGGATGGAAACGGTGTACGCATGCTGGGTCATCGACAGGTGCTTCTGCACCTCGTGGAAACGGTTCGAATGAATGATCGCGAGTGGATTTTCCTGTCCATCGACCGTGCCGGATTCCAGCGCGAGGTAGACCTCGGTGAACGGCATCGGTGTGGGGATCGCACCCATGATCTTGAAGGCTTCCACGTGAGCGGGGTTCGGCGTCGTGCGGATCTTCAGGCCCTCGAGATCCTTCGGCGTACGGATGGCACGGCGGCTGTTCGTGATGTTACGGAAGCCGATCTCCCAGAACGCCAGCGGCTGCATCCGGTGCTTCTGGAGCCCATCGATCAGCGTCTGGCCGATTGGTCCGTCGATGACCTTGTAGGCATGCTCATAGCTGTTGAAGAGATAGGGTAGATCCAACGCGTTGAGCCGCGGTTCGAAGCGGGTGAAAAACGGATTCCCGGTGTTACCGATATCGATGGTTCCGAGCCTCACGCCTTCCAGCACCGCCGGGTCATTGCCCAGCTCTCCGGCGGGATGCACCGAAACCTTGACCTCGCCATTCGTCAGTGCCTCGACCCGCTCCTTGAAATGCAGAGCAGCGGCGTGGTGCGTGTCCGCTGTCGGCTGGGTGTGCGCAAACCGAAGCGTTATTTCCGCGGCGGCATTGCCCGCAAATGCCACGAACGTGGCGGCGGCAACCATTGGCATGAGTACGGCAGTCAGGCGTTGCATCCCTATTCCCCTGATCGATCTTGGCTGGGTACTGTCTGGCGCTGATACCGCACACAAAGCTGGAGAGTCAAAGACTTGCGCCGCAAAAGATGGCTTTCCTCGTCCGCTGGCGAGGATATTGCCGGCAACCAATTCTCTGCTTGCCGCCTGCAAAATGAGCTGCTCTGATCGGTTCGATTCAGCCGTTCTTTAACCAGAATCCTCCCGATAGTGCTCAGGCTCACCCACTTTTGCGAGAGCGCAGATGTTCCAGCAGTTGATGACCTCGCGGCGCTTCGCGCCGATTTTCTGGTGTCAGCTTTTCTCCGCGGTCAATGATAATTTTCTGAAAAATGCGCTAGTGATCCTCATTCTCTACCACACGGCGACGGGGCAGAGCGGTGCCCTCGTCACGCTGGCCGGCGGGGTCCTCGTCGCGCCCTTTCTGATTGTTTCGGGGCTTGGTGGCGAACTCGCCGACAAGTTCGACAAGGCGATCGTCGCGCGCAGGCTGAAGTTGGCAGAAGTCCCGATCGCCGGCATCGCGGCCGCGGGCTTTCAGTTGAATTCGGTTCCCCTGCTCTTTGTCGCCCAGACGCGGTT
>JAEVZQ010000105.1 GCA_023392135.1 Pseudomonadota bacterium
GCCTTGAGGTAGTGCATCACGGCAGAGTAGACGCCCGCCTGCACCATGGTCGGCTTGTGGTCCTTGTTGTCGGCTTCGAACTCCTTGGCGAAGGCGCGGTTGTTGTCATTCATGTCCCAGTACCAGGCCTCGGTGAAAATCAGGCCCTGAGCCGTCTTCAGACCGAGCGCGTGCACGTCCGTGATGAACATCAGGAGAGCAGCGAGATTCTGGCCGCCCTGGACGATGCCGAACTCGGCCGCCTGCTTGACCGAGTTGACCGTATCGCCGCCGGCATTGGCGAGACCGATGATCTTTGCACCGGAAGACTGCGCCTGCAGCAGGAATGAAGAGAAGTCCTGGCCGGGGAAGGGATGGCGCACCTTGCCCAGTACTTTACCACCGTTCTTTTCGACGACCGCCGCCGTGTCACGCTCGAGCGCGTGGCCGAAGGCGTAGTCCGCGGTCAGGAAGAACCAGGTATCGCCGCCGGTCTTGACGACGGCCTTGCCGGTCCCGTTGGCGAGCGACCAGGTGTCATAGGTCCAGTGGATCGTGTTGGGCGTGCAGGCCTTGCCCGTCAGGTCCGACGTGGCTCCGGTGGAGTTGAGGTGGACCTTGTTCTTCTCTTTCGTGATGTTGTGGACGGCCAGCGCCACCGACGAGGTCGGCACGTCGACAATCACGTCTACTCCATCCACATCGTACCACTGGCGCGCGATGTTGGAGCCGACATCCGGCTTGTTCTGATGGTCACCGAAGATGACCTCGATCTTGTCGTGGCACTTGTTGGCCTTGCAATAGTCCTCGACCGCCTTGCGGGCCGCCCATACCGAGCCCTGACCCGACAGGTCCGCGTAGACGCCGGACTGGTCGTTGAGAACTCCAATCTTGATGACGCCGTCCGTAAACTCGGCGTGTGCCGCGGTCGCGAGCACGCTGGCCGTTGCAGCCAGCATAAACGGTTTGAGCTTCACGTTCCTTCCTCCTATGACGGTCTCTTGTTGACCCTAAACTCCAAGATGACTTTCCAGCTTGTTCTTGTTGGCCGCGATCTGGCTGTTTTCGAACATGTCGACGATCTGGCCATGCTCCACGATGTAGTGCCGGTCAGCGACGGTCGCGGCGAAGTGGAAGTTCTGCTCGACGAGCAGGATGGTGAAGCCCTTGTCCTTGAGCGTCCTGAGAATGCGGCCGATCTGCTGGACGATGACGGGCGCCAGCCCTTCCGTCGGCTCATCGAGGAGCAGCAGGTCCGCGCCGGTGCGCAGAATACGGGCGATGGCCAGCATCTGCTGCTCGCCGCCCGAGAGCTTCGTGCCCTGACTGGCGCTGCGCTCCCGAAGCGCGGGGAACAGCTCATAGATTTCGTCGAGGCTGAGGCCGCCCGGCTTGACGACCGGCGGCAGCAGCAGATTTTCGAGGACATTGAGGCTCGAGAAGATGCCCCGCTCCTCCGGCACGTAGGCGATGCCGAGCCGCGCGATACGTTCGGAGGGCCAATCGATCGTTTCCTTGCCGTCGTAGACGACTGAGCCGGCGCGGGAGCGGACAATGCCCATGATGGCCCGCATCGTCGTCGTTTTCCCGACGCCGTTGCGGCCAAGCAGCGTGACGAGCTCTCCCTTGGAGACATCGAAGGTCATGCCGTGCAGGACGTGACTCTCGCCATACCAGGCGTGGAGATCGTGCACCGACAGGAGGGGCTGCGTCGGCTCAGGCATGCCCCGCTCCGCTTGCAGCAGTACCGACGGCATCTGCGCCATCTCCGGAACCCATGTAGGCCTCGATCACGTCCGGGTTGTGAGAGACCTCCTCGTAGGGGCCCTCGGCAAGGATCTCGCCGCGCGCCAAAACAGTGATGAAATCCGAGAGGTCCGCCACGACGGACAGGTTATGCTCGACCATCAGCACCGTTCTGTTCCTGGCGACACGCCGGATCAGATCGGAGATGCGGCCGATATCCTCGCGGCCCATGCCCGCCATCGGCTCGTCGAGCAGCAGCATCTCGGGATCGAGCGCCAGAGTCGTGGCGATCTCGAGTGCGCGCTTGCGCCCGTATGGCAGCTCGACCGCTTGCAGGTGGGCATAGGCACCTAGCCCCACGTCGTTGAGAAGCTGCAGCGCCTGCTCATTCAGCACATCGAGCGACCGCTGGGAGCGCCAGAAATGAAACGAGGTGCCGAGCTTGCGTTGCAGGGCGATGCGGATGTTCTCGATCAGCGTCAGGTGCGGAAATGTCGCCGAAATCTGAAAGCTTCGAACCAGCCCCATGCGCGCGACGTCTGCCGGCTTTACGCGCGTTATGTCCTGGCCGTTATACCGGATGATACCGGTCGTCGGGGTCAGGAACTTGGTGATGAGATTGAAGCAGGTCGTCTTGCCGGCACCGTTCGGCCCGATCAGCGCATGGATCGTGCCGCGCCGAACTTTCAGATCGACGTCCTTGACGGCCCAAAGCCCCTTGAAATTGATGGACAGGTTCTCTGTCTCAATAATGTTCTCGTTGGCCATGCCGGGGCTTCAGCCCTGTCCTTGTTGATTACCCTTCCCCTGGCCAATGATGGCTCAGGGCCCTTTTGCGGCATTGTGCATTGTCGGGCTGAAATAAACAACAACCCGGCGTACGCAGCCGAATAGACCTTTGGTTTAGAGTGAAATCGACACCTGTCAGCCGCCGGCGAGCGGCCGCCCGACTGTCTGATGATCCGCACTGGCAGAAATGCGCCTCGCCCGGGTCAGGATCAGGGCGCCGATGAAGAGCGCCGCCTGCAGCAGGACGATGCTCGGGCCAGTCGCGGCATCGAGGTGAAAGCTCAGTAGCGTTCCGGCCACGCTGGAAGCGACGGCGACCAGGACGGCGATGACCAGCATCCGCTCGAACCGCTTCGACAGGAGATAGGCCGTGGCTCCCGGCGCCACCAGCATCGCCACCACCAGGATGATGCCTACCGCCTTCAGCGAAGCGACGATCGCGAGAGACAGCAGTGCGAGCAGGCCGTAGTAAAGCCACCCCACCCGCAAGCCGATGGCGCGGGCATGTTGCTGGTCGAAGCAGTATAGCAGCAGGTCCCGGCGCCGGATCAGGACGGCAACCAGCACCACCGCTGCGACCACGATGATCTCGGTCAGCTCGCTATCGGTGATGCCAAGCAGGTTTCCAAAGAGAATGTGGTTCAGATGCTGCTCGGTCTCGACCTTGGTGAAGAGCACGAGGCCGAACCCGAACATACCAGAGAACACGATGCCCATGATCGTGTCCTCGCGCACGCGACTGTTCTCCTTCAGGTAGCCTGTCAGCGTCGCGCAGGTGAGGCCCGCGAGGAAGGCACCGGCCGACAGCGGCAGGCCAACGATGTAAGCGAGCACGATTCCGGGCAGCACGGCGTGCGAGATGGCATCGCCCATCAGCGACCAGCCCTTGAGGACGAGGTAGCACGACAGGACAGCGGAGACGGCGCCCACCAACACCGCGACGAGCAAGGCCCGCTGCATGAACGGGAATGACAGCGGCAGGGCGAAGAAATCCCAGAGCGCAGCGATCATGGCGAGGGCGCCTCCCCTGCTGCGCGGGTTCGGCGCCGGGTAGCCAATATTCCGTGCTTCGGTGCGAAGACGAATGCGGTCAGGAATACCAGCGTCTGCAGCGTGACGATGACCCCGCCAGTGGCGCCATCGAGGAAATAGCTGATTTACGCGCCGATGAAGCCCGTCGAGACGCCGATGGCCACGCTCAATGCAAGAAGGCGCCCGAAGCGGTCCGTAAGCAGATACGCCGTGGCGCCCGGTGTGATCACGGTCGCCACCACGAGTGCGGCGCCCACCGTCTGCAGCGCCGTAACGGCAGAGGCGCTGAGCAGAGCGAAAAACAACACCTTGAGCGCAACCGGGTTCAGCCCCACCGCCCGTGCGTGACTCTCGTCGAAAAAGACGAGCATCAGGTCCTTCCAGGTGAGGAGCAGGATCGCCAGCGCAACCGCCGCCACCACGACGACCTGCACCACGTCCTCATCGGCAATGCCGAGGATGTTGCCGAGAACGATGCTCTGGATGCTGACCGGGATCGGGTGGAGCGAGACGATGAACAGCCCCGCGGCGAAGAAGGCGGTGAACACCACGCCGATCACCGCGTCCTCCTTCAACCGCGTCACATGCCGGATGCTCCACATGCCGAACGCGGCCACGATGCCGGCGAAGAACGCTCCCGCGGCATACGGGAGCTGCACCAGGTACGCAATCGCGACCCCCGGGACGACGGCATGCGATAGCGCATCGCCCATCAGCGACCAGCCCTTGAGCATCAGGTAGGCCGACAGGAAAGCGCCCAGGCCGCCCACCAGCGCGCTGACCCACATCGCGCGCAGCATGTAGTTGTATTCAAAAGGGACGAGGAGCTCGCTCATGGCTTGCCGCCCGGCATCTGCTGATCCGGGGGCGCCCGCTCCTCCGCGTCACCCTCGCCGTAGAACACCAGCGGGCGCTCGTCATCGGTGAGGACGGTGACGGCCCGGCGGTCGTCGTCGTCGTGCAGCTCCGGGCCTCCCAGCCGGAAGTGGCGCAGCACGCCCCCGAACGTGCGCTCGAGATTGGCCTGGGTGAAGGTCTCGGTTGTCGGACCGGCAGCCAGAAGCGTGCGATTGAGCAGCACGACCTGATCGCAGAAGTCCGGCACGCTGCCCAGATTATGGGTCGAGACCAGCATCAGGTTGCCGGCCTCTCTCAGCTCCCGCAGCAGGCCGACGATGGACGTTTCCGTCTTGACGTCCACACCGGTGAACGGCTCGTCCAGCAGGATGATACTGGCGCCCTGGGCGATGGCGCGGGCGAGAAATACGCGCTTGCGCTGGCCACCGCTCAGCTCGCCGATCTGGCGCTTGCGAAGATGGGTCATGCCCACCCGCTCGAGCGCGATATCGACCTCTCGGCGATCCGAGGCGCGCGGGATGCGGAGCAGGTTCATGTGGCCGTAGCGCCCCATCATCACCACGTCCTCGACGAGCACGGGGAAGTTCCAGTCGACCTCCTCACTCTGCGGGACGTAGGCCACGATCCGGCGCTTCAAGGCATCCTGCACCGGCAGGCCGCATATGCGGACCTCACCGCGCGCGGGCCGAACGAAGCCCATGAGCGACTTGAACAGGGTAGACTTGCCACTGCCGTTCGGCCCGGCAAGTCCACAGATCGTCCCCGCACCAAGCGAGAAGCTGACGTCGACGAGGGCCGTGTGGCCATTGGGGTAGACCACCGTGAGGCCGTTGACATCGATGCTGGCCTCCAATGCGGCCTGACCAGGTTTAGCTTCCTTTTGGGACGGTGCGAGCATGAGCATCAGAGCCCGAAGCCTTTCGCTATGGTGTCGACGGTGACTTCCAGCAGCTTGAGATAGGTCGGCACGGGCCCGCCTTCATCACTGAGTGAGTCCACGTAGAGCACCCCGCCGTAACGCGCGCCCGTTTCTCGCGCGACCTGCCGCGCGGGCTTGTCCGAGACAGTGCTTTCACTAAAGACGACCGGGATCTCGTTCTTGCGCACCAGGTCGATGACGTGGCGGACCTGCTGAGGCGTGCCCTGCTCGTCGGCATTGATGGGCCAAAGGTAGGCTTCGCGCAGATCATAGTCGCGGGCGAGATAGCTGAACGCACCCTCACTGGTGACCAGCCAGCGCTTCGCCTCAGGAATTCCTGAAAGCCTTTTGCGCAGCGGCTCGTCGAGAGCCCTTATCTTTGCCGCGAATGCCTCGGCATTCGCGCGGTAGACCTCGGCATTGGCCGGATCGTGCGTCGAGAGGGCCTTGCGGATGTTCTCGACGTAGATCAGCGCGTTCGCCGGCGACATCCAGGCGTGCGGGTTCGGCTTGCCCGTGTATGGCCCTTCCGTGATGCCCATGGGCTCGACGCCGTCGCTGACGACGACACTCGGCACATGCTTGATGTTCTCGAAAAAGCGTTCGAACCACCGCTCCAGGTTCAAGCCGTTCCAGAGGACCAGCTCGGCGTCCTGCGTTTTCACGATGTCGCGCGGGGTCGGCTGATAGCCGTGGATCTCGGCACCGGGCTTGGTGATACTCTCGACGACCGCCGCCGTGCCGGCAACGTTCTGGGCAATGTCCTCGATAACGGTGAAAGTGGTGACCACGCGCAGGGGCTTGCCCGCTCGACCGCCCGTCTCCTGCGCCTCTAGAGCGCCGGCCGGCAGCAGCCCCAATGCCAGCACAGCCAGAAACCCGCCCGTCAGCGCGCGTCGTCCGGGGTTAGGCCGCTTCGGTTCCAGTTCCTGGCGGCGGAAGGAGCACAGACATCGAGGGGGCATTCCTTTTTGCTCTCCTAGTTGCAAATGACTTGCAATTGCAGGATCAGATTAGAAGCGTTTTGCGTCTTGTCAACGGCGGGAATGCAGCGGCCGTGCGATGAATTGGAAGGGCGACGGAAGTAGGAACGCAGATCACCGGGTTTCGGTTGAGTGGCATGAAGCGATCGCCGGCACGGGAGATGTCCCGCAAAACAGCGCGAGGACGCAGAGCCGTCTTGACACCGGTCCCCGACGCGCCGGACCTCGAAAGCGAAGGACAAAACAGGGAGAGTGCATCGCGCGTCGACACGCTGCTCACGGGCGCACTCGGGCTGCACTCCGGCGATTTCGTTGTCCACGCGGATCATGGCATCGGCCGTTTCGAAGGACTCACCACGCTCGATGCTGATGGCACGCGCGATTTCTTCACCATCGCCTTTCAGGACGGCAAGGTGCTCGTCCCGGTCGAGAATACGGACCTGCTATCGCAATACGGATCGGCAGATGCTGCTGTCCGCCTGGACCGGCTGAGCGGCAAAGCCTGGGCGGGCCGTAAAGGGCGGCTCAAGAAACGGATCGGAGCGATTGCCCGGCGGCTCATTGGCATTGCGGCTACCCGCGAGCTGGCGACCGCGCCCATCCTCGCCACCGACCCTGCAGATTACGACCGCTTCTGCGCAGGCTTCCCGTACCAGGAGACGCCCGATCAAGCGGAAGCGATCGCGGCTACGATCCAGGACCTCGCCAGCGGCAAGCCGATGGACCGGCTGATCTGCGAGGATGTCGGCTCAGGCAAGACCGAGGTGGCGCTCCGTGCGGCCTTCCATGCCGCGATGGCCGGCTGGCAGGTGGCCGTGATCGCGCCCACCACCCTGCTCTCGCGCCAGCACACGGAGACGTTCCAAAAGCGCTTCGCCGACTTTCCGGTCACCATTGCCCAGGCCTCGCGACTGACCGGTCCCAAACGATTAGCCGAGGTCAAGGCCGGCTTGAAATCCGGCGAGATCCGGATCGTCATCGGCACCCACGCACTTCTCTCCGAGAGCGTCAGTTTCGCAAAGCTCGGCCTGATCATTGTCGACGAGGAGCAGCGGTTCGGTGTCCGGCACAAGGAGCGCCTGAAGCAGCTGCGCGAAGGGGTGCACGTGCTGACGCTCACCGCCACGCCGATCCCCCGCACACTGCAGCTCGCGCTGTCGATGGTCCGCTCCCTGTCGCTCATCATGACGCCGCCGGCCGGCCGG
>JAEVZQ010000132.1 GCA_023392135.1 Pseudomonadota bacterium
GAACAGCAGGGCGGCAGTCAAGCCGCCCCCCGCCTGCAGTATCCAGCGCCGGGAAATCATTTTGCAACCCGGCTCTCGTCGGCGGCCTTCACGTGCCAGAGCACGATGTGCGCGTGTGGCGTTTCAACACCCGGATGGCCGGCGTTGTAGACCACGTCGACGTGGTCGACCGTGCCTCCGGACAGTTTAAGGTCATTGAAGGCCTTTCCGTCGGGCTTCAGCTCGTTCAGCGGGATCATATAGATCGAGCTGACGAGCTTGCCATCGCGGTCGTAGGCGAGGAACGGGCCCGCAGGCAACGTCGACGGATCGACGAAAAGCTGGCCGAGGCCGGGGATGAAATCCGGCAGCTTCACCAGCTGGCTCACCTGCTTGTAGGGTGCAGCAGGCGGGGATTTCGCGACTGCCTTGTCCGGCCCATGGGCGAACGATGGAGATGCCCCCACCAGGGCCATAGCTGCGGACGCAAGCAGAAGTGTCGAGAGTCGCATCGTTATACTCCGATCTTATCCAGTGTGGCGCCCGCTCAGCGGCGCCTGATCATTGGATGCCGGTTCGGAGTCAAAGTTCCCGGATTTTATGCGCAGCCTAGCTCTCGGCGGAAGATGAGTGTGGGATGGGCGCGGTCGCCAACGAAAAACCCCGGAGCACCAGGGCATCATGTGCTCGGTGCATCCGGGGCGATCAGGTTCAGACCCGGCTGGGAGCTTGGCTTCAGCCGCGGCCGACGAACGGCATTTTCGTCGCCATGATAGTCATGAACTGGACGTTGGCGTCCAGAGGCAGACTGGCTATGTAAACGATAGCGCTGGCGACGTGCTCGACGTCCATGACAGCCTCGGGCGCGACGGTGCCGTTCGCCTGCGGAACGCCGTTCTTCATACGACCGCCCATGGCCGTGTCGGCATTGCCGATGTCGATTTGCGAGCACGCGATGTCGTGCTTGCGGCCATCGAGGGAGATGGATTTCGTCAGACCTGTGATGGCGTGCTTCGTCGCCGTGTAGGCGACAGAGTTCGGACGCGGCGCGTGAGCCGAGATCGACCCGTTGTTGATGATCCGGCCGCCCTTCGGCGTCTGCACCTTCATGATGCGGATCGCTTCCTGCGCGCACAGGAACGAGCCCGTGAGGTTGACGTCGACCACCTTCTGCCACTGCTCGAGGGGCAGCTCCTCCATCGGCACCGCCGGCGCGCCCATGCCGGCATTATTGAACACGACATCGAGCCGGCCGAAGTCCTCTATCGTGGCGGCAAACAGCGCCTTCACCGATGCTGCATCGGCGACGTCGGTCGGCACAGGCAGCAGGCGGCCGCCGCCTTCGACACCCTGTGAAGCCGTGCGCTCCAACTCCTCCTTGCGTCGGCCCGCAAGCACCACGTCGTACCCATTCCGCTGTAAGGCCAGCGATGCTGCGCGTCCGATTCCGCTTCCCGCACCTGTAATCAGGGCGACCTTGCCCGTGCTGCTCATGACAGATTCCTCCTTCTTGCGCGGATCTCGTTCCGCCGGCCATCCTAGTGCCCGGATTCCGAGGTTCGCAAGTGCTCACCGCCAGGATTCAGGTCGAGAGGTGTGCTCAGAATCTTTTGCAGCCTTCGGCCTCAACAAAGCCGCTCCGGCACACGCACCCCTGATATGGCAGGCAGGGTGATCCCGCGCCGGACGAGCACCGAGCGCGTAATGCCGCGCGCCTCGCGGGTCCGCCTCAGAGCAACCTCCGAGATGTCCACCGTGCCTGGCAGGCAGGACGCGCCACAGATCATGTCGGGAAGATCGATGGGCTGAGGATTCCAGCCCAGCTCCATCAAGACGGGGAGCAGCGACATGCGGACCAGCAGTGTCAGCTGCTCGATGTCCTCCTCGAGGCAGTACTCCTGAATGGCGCACAAGGACTTTGCGATGACGATGTTCAGGCTGCTGTTCTCGCGCCGGTCTGCAGCGGCGATGATACGGGACACGTGGAAGACATAGGGGGACCGCGGCAGCTCATATCGTCCTGCCAGCTTGAACTCGCCCAGCGGGGGCTCGTGCACGGTCGGCACCAGACGCGCGCCCCCGACGACACGCCGCGTACGCTGCTCGATGGCCAGCAAGTTGATGGCCTTTGCGTTGTCGTACTGGTCGATCTCCCGCGCATCGGGCCGGCGGAAGATCTCCCAGCGCCTTTCCGAGACATAGATCTGGTGGCGCAAACGGAAGCTCGCCTCGAGCTCCTCCTCGTACAGGTTGCGGTTCTCGACGGTGACGACGTGTATGTCACAGGGTGGATGTTGCAACACCGCCTGACTGCCGCAAGGTGATCGGCCCCGGCTGGAGCAAGGTCTCGGGGGCGGCATCGCCGTCCCGGCCCGGATCAGTTCTGGACCGACGCTCATGGCTGAATCTCGTTCAGCAGCGCAGCCTGGACGGCGGCCTCTGCTGGGCTCTCGATGCCAAGCCATCGCGCGGCTTGACGGCTGAGAGCGCGCACCTCACCTGCTGAAAGCACCGTGCGCTCCGAGATGCCATCCGCATCGTACCCCATGAACGCATAGCTCAGGCAATCCCTTTCGGCATCGGTCAGTCCGGCCCCGGTGTACGCGGTTGCCGATTCTTCTGTCCGGGGCTGGCGAGCGGCATGATGAGCGAACAGGCACATCAGATGAAGGGCGCGCCGTTCATCATCCTGCAATGCCATCGCTCGACCCGAGAGACCCAGGCAGCTCTGATCACCTTTCACCCCCACAACCGGAACCACGAAACCAGCCTCCATTCCTGCATCGGCGGCTTCGTCCATGACGCGCTGCTCCGGTGAATGCCTGCTTCGATCCCATTCGACGTCCAACCATACGAAGGGCTCGGTGGTCTGGCTGGCGTGCTTCATGATCGGGCCGTGTTTCACCATCTCCCGGCGAAACCGGTCGAAGAAGCCCGACTCCCAGTTGCAGACGTAGGCTTGAAAAGACTGCCCCGCCACCGGCAACTCGCAAACGATCAGTCGATCGAACCCCAGCTTGCGCGAATGATCGAGCAACAGTTCCCGGATCGCTTCAACATCGGACGTCGAGGCGATGTCATCGACGAAATCGAGTGCAACTCTGGCAATTGGGGCGGAGCTCATGACGATGCTCTCCACGAGTGCAATGACTTAAAAGCACGTCTTTAGCTGAAATCGACAGAGGTCGCCGCTTTGGGCTTGGCCCAATCTGAACGATACGCTAACCGGTTCAGTCTACATCTGAATACCGGGGGCACGATTCTACTAAAGGAGAATTGTATGGCGTTCTCGAAGACGCTGGTTGTCGCCGCGGGTATCGCCAGTTGCGCGTTCGCTGGATCGGCGTGGGCAGGCGACTTGGGGCGATGGGATCGCACGGCCTACTACCAAGGGGGGCCGAGCGAAGGTTATGTGATCGCCGAAAGCCGGTTCGGGCACGGAACGGTTTCCGGGCCGGTGCGCCGAAGCCGGACCGGCTACGAGGTGCGGATGCCGGGCGGCACGTGGATCGCCTGCCGGCGGAGCTGCTCGGAGACGCTGCGCGTCGAGACGGTCGACTTCTGGGAGAACCGCGGCGCCGGTCGCAACGCGATCGACACGGAGTGCGGTCTGCTCGGCTGCCTGAGATGGGAGCGGTGGTTCTAGTGGGGCGAATTTGACATTTGATCCCCGTTTGCGGCACGTGCCGTATCAAATGTCAAATTCAAATGCTCCACTAGACTCAAATAGTTGCTAGTGGTTCTTTTGATTCCGACACTTGCTCTCGAGCTTGCCGCGGCGGGATGCAAATGTCGGAATTGGACCACTAGACCAGTAGCCAGCCGCCCCTACTCCGCGATGAACGGGTTCGACGCGCGCTCCGCTCCGATGGTGCTCGTCGACCCGTGCCCGCAGATGAACGCCACATCGTCGCCGAGCGGCAGCAGCTTGGTCCTGATCGCGTTTATCAGCGCCTCATGGTCGCCGTAGGGAAAGTCTGTCCGGCCAATCGAGCCACGGAACAGGACGTCGCCGACGAGCGCGAACCGCTGCGAAGAGTTGTAGAGCACGACTGAGCCCGGGGAGTGGCCCGGGCAATGCAGCACCGAAAAGCCGTGCCCGGCGACCTCGACTGTATCGCCCTCCTGCAGCCAACGGTCGGGCACGACCGATCGCGCCGTCATGCCGTAAGCCCGCCCCTGCTCCGCAAGACCGTCGAGCAGAAACCGGTCGGCCTCGTGCGGTCCCTCGATGGGAACGCCCAGCTCATCCCGCAACTCGGCTGCGCCACCTGCGTGATCGATGTGGCCGTGCGTCAGAAGGATCTTCTCGACCGCCATCCCCACCTGGGAGATCGCGGCACTGATACGGTCGAGATCGCCTCCAGGATCGACCACGGCCCCGACCTTGGTCGCCTCGTCCCAGACGAGCGTGCAGTTCTGCTGGAAGGGCGTTACGGGCACGATCGCGGCTTTCAGACCGGACCGTTTCGGTTGCGCACTCGAATCTGATGCCATCGCTGTCCAGTATCATCCTATGATCTAGCAGACTGCATAGACCAGGCGGCGCGCTATCACCACCCCTTCGAAACAGATCAGGGGCCTCTGGGGCCCCGATCCGAGATGTCCATGTTCGAGGGAACGGCCGTTCAGGCGGCCACGTGCTCGTCGTTTGGGTCGCGCAGCACGTAGCCGCGACCCCAGACCGTCTCGATGTAGTGCCGGCCGCCCGTAGCCGTCTGCAGCTTCTTGCGCAGCTTGCAGATGAAGACGTCGATGATCTTCAGCTCCGGCTCGTCCATTCCGCCATAGAGGTGGTTGAGGAACATCTCCTTGGTGAGCGTCGTCCCCTTGCGCAGGGAAAGCAGCTCGAGCATCTGGTATTCCTTGCCCGTCAGATGCACCCGCTGGCCGTTCACCTCGACGGTCTTTGCGTCGAGATTGACGACGAGATCGCCAGTGGTGATCACCGA
>JAEVZQ010000212.1 GCA_023392135.1 Pseudomonadota bacterium
GTTCCAGTAGAGCAGGTCGAACGGGAAGGGTTTCTTTCCGAGCAGGGAGTTGTTGACGATGTAGGGCCAGATCAGGTCCTTGGGCCGGAGCATGTTGAACACGGTCGCCATGCGGGAGCCGTCGAGATAGCCGCGCTCGGCCATCATTTCCTCGAGCGCCTTGAGCTGCGTATCGTCGATGAAGACCAGAAGGTCGCCGGCATGGTTGAAGTCCACCTGGGCGGCCAGGAATGTCGCTGAGCGGTAGAGCTCCTCGCCGCGGGCAGCAAGATAAGCGAGCGTCGTCGCGAGCAGCGTGCCGCCGACGCAGTAGCCGAGCACGTTGATCTTGTCCTGGCCGGTCTCGCGCCTGACGGCGTGGGTGGCCGCCAGCGCGCCCTCGGTCATATAGTCCTCGAACGTCTTGTCCTTTAGCCGTTCGTCCGGATTGACCCAGGAAATAACGAAAACGGTGAAACCCTGGTCGACCGCGAACTTGATGAACGACTTCGGCTGCGTCAGGTCGAGGATGTAGAACTTGTTGATCCAGGGCGGGATGACGAGCAGGGGTGTCTGATACGCCGTCTCCGTCGTCGGCGCATACTGGATGAGCTGGAGCAGATCGTTCTGGAAGACGACCTTGCCTGGCGTGACTGCCAGATTGCGGCCCACTTCGAACGCCTCCAGGTCGGTCTGCCGGATTCTCAGCAGGTCGCCTGAGCTCTCCATATCCTCGGTGAGATTTTGCAGCCCGGCGATCAGGTTCCGCCCGCTGGTGGCGAGCGTTTCCCGCAAAACCTCGGGGTTCGTGGCAGGAAAATTCGACGGCGACAGCGCGCTCAGCAATTGCTCGAGATAGAACTCGGCCTTCATCCGCGTGCGCGGGTCGACACCGTCCGTCTTCTGCAGAACGGTCTCGGCCCAGTTCGCCGTCAGCAGATACATCTGCTTCATGTAGTCGAAATAGGGGATTTCCGACCACTCGGGATCCTTGAACCGGTTGTCGCCTCTCTCCGGCCTGGCAACGGGTTCGACCTCTTCGCCGAACGTGCGCCGTATCGTCGACTGCCAAAGGTCGAAGTAGCCGCGCACAAGCTCGCCCTGCGCTTCCGCAAGGCGCGCGGGGTCGCTGAACCAGTACCTCGCAATTTCGCCCATAGCCTTGGCGGCTTCCGTCATCTCGTCGACGCCGGAGTAGGGGCCGAGCTTCGTCTCGCTTCGCTCGGCGAGCCGGGCCATCACCTTGCCACCTTGCTCGAAGAGCTTCAGCAGGTTCAGGGCCAGTTCCTCGGGATTGCCGAGCTTCAGGGCCGGTTCTGCCGGCCGGGCATCAGGGTTCGGCTTCTGCATGGTTGCCTGCACGTTTGGAGCTTGCCAGAGATGGCCAGAATTTCTCGGGGCGGCTGGAAGCTAACGTGTCCGAATCGTCACAATTTATCGTAACTAAAGATAGTGTCGCGATCGGGTATGTTCCAGCGCCCCGGCGCAAGCTTCTGAATCGGCTGAACGACGGCAGAAAGGGATGAGGATTTGGGGCACCACAGCAGCGCCTTGCGCGCCGGAACTGGCCGGAGGAACGCTCAGGACGGGTGCCGCGGCCGTTGCCGTCACGCTGCTCGCCCTGATCCTCTCCGGTTGTTCGCCCGGCAACTCGACCCGCCTTCCTGAGCTTTCTTCAATACCGCGCAAGCTGCTTTCGGCGGAAGAGCAGAAGAAGGTCGTGGACGAGCTTCAGAAACGTCGCGAAACTCATCGCGAGGAGGCGATCGAGGAGATCAAGAGTGCGCGCCGCTAGCCCGGCCAGGATTGGATTCGCCTCTCGCGCGCACTATTCGACCGTGCCGGCGCTGGACGAGCAGAAGCAAACGATCGTAAACACGAGCAACGACCATTGCCTGGGCTGATCAATCAGTGAGATGATCCCGTGACCGACGACTTCCATCGCATCAAGCGCCTGCCGCCCTATGTCTTCGCCGAGGTCAATCGCCTCAAGGCAGACGCGCGCGCCGCTGGTGCGGACATCATCGATCTCGGCATGGGCAATCCGGACATGCCGACGCCGAAGCACATCGTCGACAAGCTCGTCGAGACGGTGAGCAAGCCGCGCACACACCGCTACTCCGCCTCGAAGGGCATTCCGGGCCTGAGGCGCGCGCAGGCCGCCTACTACGAGCGGCGCTTCGGCGTGAGGCTCAATCCCGAAACACAAGTTGTGGCGACGCTCGGCTCCAAGGAGGGGTTCGCCAACATGGCCCAGGCGATCACAGCGCCGGGCGATGTCATTCTGGTGCCGAACCCGACCTATCCGATCCACGAGTTCGGCTTCATCATCTCGGGCGCCGCGATACGCCACATTCCGGCGAGCAACGGGCCGGAGTTCCTGCGCGGCGTAGAGCGGGCGGCCAAGCACTCCATTCCCAAGCCGCTGGCCATGGTGCTGAGCTATCCGTCAAACCCCACGGCGATGACGGCGGATCTCGACTTCTATGCCGAGGCCGTGCAGCTCGCCAAGCGCCTGGGGCTCATCATCCTGTCGGATGTCGCCTACGCGGAAATCTATTTCGACGATAATCCGCCGCCGTCGGTGCTGCAGGTTCCGGGCGCAATGGACGTCGCCGTGGAGTTCACGTCGCTGTCGAAGACCTACAGCATGCCCGGCTGGCGCATGGGCTTTGCGGTGGGCAACGAGCGGCTGATCGCGGCGCTGGCGCGGGTGAAATCCTATCTCGATTATGGCGCTTTCACGCCGGTTCAGGTGGCGGCCGCGGCGGCGCTCAACGGCCCGCAGGACTGCGTCGCGGAAATCCGGCAGGTGTACAAGAGCCGCCGCGATACGCTGGTCGAAAGCTTCTCGCGCGCCGGCTGGAATATCCCGGCACCTCCGGCCACCATGTTCGCCTGGGCGCCGATCCCGGAGCCTTACCGCGACATCGGCTCGGTTGAATTCGCCAAGCTGCTGATAGAGAAGGCGGACGTTGCCGTTTCGCCGGGACTGGGATTCGGCGAGTACGGCGAAGGCTACGTGCGCATCGCGCTGGTGGAAAACGAGCACCGCATCCGCCAGGCGGCACGCAACGTCAGGAAGTTTCTGTCGCAACCGCCTGAGTTGATGCACAACGTGATTCCCATGCAGCAGAAGGCGTCCGGTTAGGCTCACATATGTCCCCACCCTTGAAACTTGGCGTGGCCGGCCTCGGCACGGTCGGCATCGGGCTTCTTCAGGCGCTCGAGGCGCATGAGAGCCGGCTGACCGCAACCCTTGGCCGGGAAGTCAGGGTCGTTGCCGTATCGGCACGCTCCCGTGATAAGGCTAGAGGTGCTCGCTTCGAGCACTTCAAGTGGATCGCGG
>JAEVZQ010000234.1 GCA_023392135.1 Pseudomonadota bacterium
GACCTCCGGCGCCTGAGGCGCGCCGGTGCCACCGGGCTCTTAGGTAAGCTCAGCGCGTGGAGGCGTGCGTGGTAGCCGACGTGGAAACGCGCGTGGAAAGTGAGCTTTCCAATCGCGCAGAAGCGATCCATGTGCGGCTGCTCGGGCCGATGGCGGTCAGTCGTGGCGGCGTTTCGCTCCCGCTGCCGGCTTCGCGCAAGGTCCGCGGCCTGCTTGCCTATCTCGCCCTGGCACCGCACCCCATCCAGCGAAGCCAGCTCTGTGAATTGCTATGGGACGTCCCGAACGATCCGCGCGGAGAGCTGCGCTGGGCGCTGAGCAAGATCAGAAGCATCATCGACGAACCTGGCCGGCGCCGCGTTGCGACCCGCGAGGACACCGTGAAGCTCGACCTGACAGACTGCTTCGTGGACGTCCTCGAAGTCGCACGGATGGTGCAGCCCGGCATTGAGGCCCTCGATCGGGAGCGGCAGGGCGCTCTCTCCGAGCTGTTCGCTGGAGATTTCCTCGAGGGACTGGAAATCGAACGCAACCCGCTCTTCACGACCTGGCTGGCCTCGGAACGCCGTCGTTTGCGCAGCCAGCATGCAGCGGTGCTGGAATGCCTCGCAAAAAGCTCCCCTGATAATGAAGTCACCGGCTACCTGGAACGCCTCCTGAAACTTTGCCCCTTCGATCGGACCATCCACGAGCGTCTTCTCGAAGCGCTCGCCCGGCAGAGCAAATTCCGCGAAGGGGAGGAGCATCTGCAAGCAGCGATCCGGCTGTTCGAATCCGAGGGGCTGGATCACGCGCCGCTTCGTGATTGCTGGCGAGCAGCGAAGCGAAGCGTGGCCAGCAAGCCGTCCGTAACAGTGACCTCCACGGCAGGCGCCTCACTGGCAAACCGCGATCGTGGAGAGATCGTGCTGCCGGGTGCCCCACGCCGCGCCTCAATCGCTGTTTTGCCTTTCGACGACCGGACTGGCGCTCGCGGCGTCTGGGTCGATGGTCTGGTTCGAGACGTCATCGTCCGGCTCGCCAAGCTGCGGAGCTTGTTCGTCATTGCGCAGGGCACTGTATTCGCCTTGAAGGACCGGAGCACTGGTCCGGACGAGGCCGGCCGGGTGCTCGGAGTGGACTACGTAGTGACCGGCTCGGCGCTCCGACAGAACAAGCGCCTGACCGTATCAGTCGAGCTCAGCGCGACCCGTACAGCCACGATCATCTGGGCGGAAACGTTCAACCGCGCGACCGACGATATGTTTGTCGTGCTCGATGAAATCGGGGATCGGATCGTCGCGTTGGTCGCCAGCGAGATCGAAGCCAATGAGCGAAACCGCGCCATTCTCAAGCCGCCGAGCTCGCTCGACGCCTGGGAAGCGCTCCATCGCGGCCTCTGGCACATGTACCGGTTCAACAGGGCAGATAACGAGCAGGCTGCGCACTTCTTCGAAATGGCTCTGCGCCTCGACCCGACCTTTTCTCGCGCCTACGCCGGCCTTTTCTTCACGCACTGGCAAAACGCTTTTCAAAGCTGGGCTTCACGCGAAACGGAGATTGATCGGGCATTCGAAGCGGCCGGACAGAGTCTCATGGCCGACGACCGCGATCCTATCGCGCATTGGGCCATGGGGCGCGCATTGTGGCTACGCGATAAACAGCGCCAATCCATACTCGAGCTGGAGACCGCAGTCGATCTCAGCCCGAATTTTGCAGGAGGTCACTACGCGCTCGCCTTCGTCGGCTCGCAGGCCGGTGATGCGCGTGCCGCAATCGCGTCCTCCGATTACTCCCGCCAATTGAGCCCCTTCGACCCGCTGCTCTTCGGCATGCTCGGGGCAAGGGCCATGGCACATACGCGCCTTGGTGCCTTCGATGAAGCCGCCGATTGGGCGATCAAGGCGGCAGCCCGACCAAATGCCCATCATCACATCCTGGCCATCGCCGCCTTCACTCTGGCATTGGCCGGTCGCTCCGAGGAGGCGCGAAGCTATGCAGCAGCGGTAAGGAAGGCTGCGCCATCGTACGGCATCGACGAGTTCCTCCGGGCCTTCCGGTTCGATCCGCATGGCGCGGCCCTGTTCCGGAAAGCTGCCAAGGAAATCGGAATGTAATGAGCTGACGTGAACGCAAATGCATTTGCGCTACGGCGCTCGCAACTCGTTAAACTGACCCGGTCAATTCACGAACTGAGGCATCACCAGTCGCCCGCCGAGAGTGTGCGGGTCGGACCTTTGCCGCACACCTCTATTCCGCTGCCGCGCGTGTAGCTTCGAGATCTCGCAGCCAGGCTTGGACGCGCTCGGAGCGGTGCTGCCGCGGCCTTGTTGAGATATCCTTTGCCAGCCCCATCGGTTCAGCCTGGAAGAGGCGCCGATCCATTTCGCGGCAATTCTCCGCGATACGTGGTTTGAATCCCATGTGAGCCAGGATATCGCGCTCGACATCAATCCCGGGCGCCACCTCGATGAGCTCGAGCCCATCGGCCACCCGGCGGAAGACGGCGCGCTCGGTGACGTAAAGCACAACCTGCCCACGCTCCCAGCCATAATCGCCGTTGTATGAAAGCTGCTCAACGTCGGACAGGAATTTGCGATGCCTGCCTTCGCGCGTGATGCGCGTCCGGCCGCCCGGCCACGAAATCTCTAATCCGCCAGCCGTGAAGGTACCGCCAAAGACAACCTTACGCGCATTCTGACTGATGTTTACGAACCCGCCGATGCCAACGATCCGCCCATCGAACCGGCTGACGTTGACATTCCCGCGCCCGTCCACCTGGGCAAAGGAAAGGAAGGCGAGATCGAGCCCTCCGCCATCATAGAAATCGAACTGGTACGGTTGATCCACCATGGCCCAGAAATTCCGCGCCGCGCCGGCCTCGTAGCCGATGGCAGGCGCGCCGCCGACGAGGCCCTGCTCGTTCGTCAGCACGATCTGGTCGAGGATGCGCTCCTCGGCGCCCACGGTGCCTATCCCGGTCGAGATCCCAGAGCCCAGATTGCAGACGGCGCCTGGAAAGAGCTCCATTGCACCCCGCCGTGCCACGATCTTCCGCGGGTCGAGCGGCAGGGGCTCGAACGCAGAAAGTGGTTCTCGCAACTCACCCGCGTAGCTCGGCGAATACTCTGTTACATAGGTTTGGCGCTGCGCCGGTTCGACGACGACGAAATCGACCAGCATCCCAGGGATCTTAACCTGCTTGCCTGGAAGCGTTCCGCGGTTGGCGAGCCGTTTGACCTGCACGATCACCACGCCTCCGGCGCGGCGCGTGGCCTGGGCCATCGACAGCATTTCGCCGTAGACGGCCTCCTGCTCCATGGTGACGTTCCCGTCCTCGTCGGCCGTAGTGCCGCGCAGGAAAGCTATGTCCACCTTGAACGGCTTGAAGAACAGCCACTCCTCGCCTTTCAATGTGACGAGCTCGACCAGATCCTCCGTCGTGCGCTTGCTTTGCTTCCCGCCGCCGTGCCGCGGGTCGACCAGCGTGTGTAGGCCCGTCTTGGTGAACAGGCCCGGCCTGCCCGCCGCCATCTCGCGCATGATCTGCGAGAGGGCGCCTTGCGGCAGCGTATAGGCCTCGATCTTGTCGGCTGCCGCCATGTCCGAAATGGGCGGAGAGTCGACGAACGTGCCGCAGATGATCCGCTTGAGCATGCCGTCCTGGGCAAAGTGCCCGGCGCCACGCGTTGCCCGGTCACCCAACCCGACGGGGTGAAGAGAGGTGATCTGCATTGGTGCACCGGT
>JAEVZQ010000308.1 GCA_023392135.1 Pseudomonadota bacterium
GTCATGGAGCTCGGTCGAGGCGCCGGGTGCGCCCGATGCATCCTTTGAGGTGACTTCGAACTGCGGTGAAAGCTCGACTTTCTGCTGCATTGCGACCTCCTATATGATACATTATGAATGCATCGATTTGGAGGTTGTGCCGCTGGATAAGGTGTGTCAAGACTGATTCTATTCACGACAGCGGCACTAGCGTCACATGCAGCTCACCAAATTCTCCGACTTTGCACTCCGGGTGCTGATGTACACCCACGCGGCGGGCGAGCGGATTGTCACCATCGAGGAAATAGCGAGCTCCTACTGCGTCTCGCGCGAGCACCTGATGAAGGTCGTCAACGCGCTGACACGCGAAGGCTATCTCAAGGCGGTGCGCGGGCGGTCAGGCGGCCTGCGGCTCGGCAGGCCCGCAGAGGAGATTCGCCTTGGAGACGTCGTGAAGACGACGGAGCCCGACTTTGCGCTGGTGGAGTGTTTCGGGACGGGCAATCAGTGCGTCATAAGCGGTTGCTGCCGGCTGCCGAGCATCATGCACGAGGCTCTGGACGGCTTCATCGCCACGCTCAATCGGTACACTCTGGCCAGTATCGCTTTGCGGCCGCAAGATTTCCGGCCGCCAGTCCGCCCCGAGGGGAAGGTCCCCTCGGTCGCGCAGACCTGAAGCCGGATTCGGAAGTTAGGCAGCCTCGCCGGTCACCAGCACGATTTTGCCGATATGCGTGCTGCTCTCCATGAGCCTGTGCGCCTCGGCGGCTTCGGCCAGCGGAAAAGACTTGAACATCACCGGCCTCACCTTGCCCGCCTCGATCAGAGGCCAGACCTTCGCCTCGAGCGCGCGGGCGATCTCGCCTTTCTGCTCAACCGAGCGTGGCCGTAGCGTCGAGCCCGTCCAGGTCAGGCGCTTGATCATGAGCATCATGAAATCGGCCTCGACCTTGGAGCCGCCGAGCCAGGCGATCTGAACCATGCGGCCCTCGACGGCGAGCGCGCGGATGTTGCGCGGAACGTAGCTGCCGCCGACCATATCGAGGATGACGTCGACGCCCTTGCCGCCCGTCAGCTCCTTGGCCACGGCCACGAAGTCCTCGGTCTTGTAGTTGATCGCCCGTTCGGCGCCGAGGTCCTCGCAGGCCTTGGCCTTTTCCTCGCTGCCAACCGTGCAGAACACGCGCGAGCCGAACTCCCGGGCGAGCTGGATAGCGGTCGTGCCGATGCCGCTCGACCCGCCGTGAATCAGCAATGTCTCACCCGGCTGCAGCCGGCCGCGGTCGAAGACGTTCGTCCAGACGGTGAAGAAGGTTTCCGGGACAGCGCCCGCCTCGACCATGGAAAGGCCGCGGGGGACGGGCAGCACCTGCGGTTCCGGCGCGATGCAGTACTCGGCATAGCCACCGCCCGCCACGAGCGCGCAGACCTTGTCGCCGATGCTGTAGCGCCTGCACCCCGGGCCAACGGCCACGATCTCGCCGGAAATTTCGAGGCCGGGGATCGGGCTCGCGCCCGGCGGCGGGTTGTATCCCCCGAGGCGCTGCTGCACATCCGGGCGGTTGACGCCAGCCGCCGCTACCTTCACCAGCACCTCGCCTTCGCCAGGCTGCGGAACAGTCGTGGTATCCGGCTTCAACACCTCCGGCCCGCCGAACCCGTCGAGACGGATGTAGGCCATGGTCTCGGGCAAGCTCATCGGTCACTCCTCCGGCTTGTTTTCATCATGAGCGCTGCTTAACGCAAGCAGGCGCGCGCGTCACGAAAGAGTGCAGGAAAAGGAGCTGTCAGGTCGAGGTAGGATATCGAGGTCCACAAAAGGCAAGAGCCCCCGGTTTTTACGCCGAAGGCTCCCCGGTCCTACTTTTCGATCTCTCGAATTTCGGACTTGCACCACTAACGCACTCCCGGCTCGCCGGTTCCAAGGGTTCTGATATTTTTTCTTCGGCTCGAAGATCCGGGTTCGACAGAGCGCGCACCGCCACTTCCGCAGCGGGCTACGGATTTTGTATGAAGTTGCGCAGCTCCTCCATTGTGATCTGTCCGTCCTTGTTGGCATCCACCGCGTTGAAAACGCGCCGGTGGATATCCATCACCTCGTTGAAGGAAAGCGCGCCGTCACCGTTCTGGTCGGCGATGGCGAACATGACCTTCATCATATGCTGGCGCATGGCACCTCGTTTCATCCATTCCATGCCCGGTCCCCTGCCGTGACCCATCGCGGACGGCCCGCCCCTGCCCGGACCCATCGAGCCCTGACCCTGTCCCATACCGGGCCCCATCATTCCTTGGCCCATCATGCCTTGTCCCTGCCCCATCATTCCGGGCTGGCCGGGTTGCATGCCCTGCTGTTGCCCGGTCATTCCGGGGGATTGCGAGGCCTGAGCCAGGGTCGTGGGAGCTTCGCTCTCGGTCTGTTGGGCCTGCACGGCGCCAGCCCATGTGAGGCTCGCAGCGAGCATGATCGCAGCAGTAGACACCCCTGATCGCATCGCAAATTTCATGTGTCTCTCCTCCGTGTCGGAGCCTGGGGATCCCGCCTTGGCACGAACTCTGCAGGACTCCTGCGAGTTCCGGACGGACGGATTAAGTTGAGACACACGAAACGGCGGACCACTTGATGTCCCGAAATCAAAATTCGCTTGAGCTCCCGGCTGAGCCCGGGAGCGAAATTCGCGGTCAAAAGAGGCGCTGGATTCAAAGACCCGCTAGCGTGATTCGGATCGAGAAATTCGCTCGTAGCTCGCCTTTCCAATGTGAATCATCGCACTAGCACCTAGATCAAAGCGCCTGGGGAACGCTTGCTCCATCAGGGCCTGCTTGGCGACGGTCCCAAGCACCTGAGGGTCAGGCCAGCGATAGGCGAACGAGTACATGGCTGTCAAAACGGAAGAAAAACGAGAGATCGAGCCTTATCAGATGGCAGTGGAGGACGTGCTCTCGGCGCTTTCAACCGACCCGAAAGCGGGGCTGAGCACGGCCGAGGCACAGGCACGATTGGACCGCTACGGACCAAACGATCTCAAAGAAAAAAAGCCCATTCCCGGCTGGCAGAAATTCCTCGCGCAATTCGCGAACGTTCTCATTATCTTGTTGCTGGTCGCAGCAGCCATTTCGACAGCACTTTGGCTTTACGAGCACGACGCGCCGTTGCCGTATGAGGCGCTGGCCATTTTCGCCATCGTGCTGCTCAACGCCGTCATGAGCTATGTCCAGCAGGCCCGCGCAGAGGAAGCGCTGGCTGCGCTCCGCCGGATGTCCGCCGCGCAGGCGACGGTCCTCCGCGACGGCGCGAGACAGAGCATTCCAGCCCGTCGGGTCGTCCCCGGAGACATCCTCCTGCTCGAGGAAGGCGATCGCGTACCGGCGGATGCCCGTCTGATCGAGTCCATCTCGCTGCACACGATCGAGGCATCGCTCACCGGCGAAAGCCAGTCGGTATCCAAAGACGCCGCCCCGGTCAGAGGCATGAGCAGCCTTGGAGACCAGCGTGACATGGTCTTCAGCGGAACAGCCGTCGCATTCGGGCATGGCCGCGCTGTCGTGACGGCGACGGGCATGCGCACCGAGATGGGCCAGATTGCCGGCATGCTCGGCGAAACGCCCAAGGAAGTGACGCCGCTACAGCGTGAGCTCGACCGCGTCGGCAAAAAGCTCGGAGTGGTGGTCGTCGCCATTGCCATCGTCATCATTGCGACGGTTTTCCTTGTCGAAAACGTGCAAGGCGCCGCGATTTTCGACGTGCTGATCCTCGGCGTCGCGCTGGCCGTCGCGGCCGTTCCGGAGGGTCTGCCGGCAATCGTGACGGCCGTGCTTTCGATCGGCGTTCAGCGCATGGCCCGGCGCAATGCCATCGTGCGCCGCCTCGCAGCCGTCGAGACGCTGGGCTCTGCCGACGTGATCGCCAGCGACAAAACTGGCACGTTGACCAGAAGTGAGATGACGGTGCGGGCGGTCGTGACGGCCAGCGGTCGCGCCCGTTTCACCGGAACCGGATATGCACCTGCGGGAGATGTTCGTGCGGAAGGCAACGGCAGCCTGAATGGCCCATTGAGGCTCGAGCTGGAAAAAGCGCTCACGATCGCCGCAAGGGCCAACAATGCGACGGTTGAGCAGGTCGAAGGCCACTGGACCAATCAGGGCGACCCCACGGAAGCCGCTCTCGTGGTCGCCGCCCGGAAAGCGGGGCTCGATCCCGCCGCGATGGGCCAACTCTTCCCCCGCATCGGGGAGATTCCGTTCTCGTCCGGGCGCAAACGCATGAGCACGATCCATGACGA
>JAEVZQ010000326.1 GCA_023392135.1 Pseudomonadota bacterium
AGACGGCGGGGTAATCGGCCGGCGGGACGACGCCACCCACGACGATCATGATGTCGCCGCGGCCTTCCGTATCCAGCGCAGCCTTGAGCTCCGGGACCAGCGTCAGATGCGCAGCCGCCAGTGAGGAGACACCGACGATGTGCACGTCGTTCTCCACGGCCTGGCGCGCGACCTCGGTCGGCGTTGAGAAGAGGGGGCCGATGTCGACGTCGAAGCCGAGATCGGCGAAAGCGCTGGCGATCACCTTCTGCCCGCGATCGTGCCCGTCCTGGCCGATTTTGGCGATGAGGATGCGCGGGCGGCGGCCGTCGTTCTTCTCGAACGCGTCGGCCATCCGCTGCACGCGTGCCATGTCGTTGCCCATGCCTGATGCCTCAGCTCGGTAAACGCCGGAAATGGCGCGGATCTCCTCCCGGTGCCGGCCGAAAACATGCTCCATCGCGTCTGAGATCTCGCCGACGGTGGCCTTGGCGCGGGCGGCAGAGATACAGAGCTCGAGCAGATTCCCGTTGCCCCGCGCTCCGTCGTTCAACGCCGCCAGTGCTGCACGAACGGCCTCCGCATCGCGCTCGGCCTTGAGCGCGGCCAGCTTGGCGATCTGGCGCTCGCGGACGGCATTGTTGTCGATCTTGAGCACCTCGATCTCGGCTTCCTCGTCGACGCGATATTTGTTCACGCCGACGATCGTCTGGTGCCCGCTGTCGATGCGCGCCTGCGTGCGCGCGGCAGCTTCCTCGATGCGCAGCTTCGGGATGCCCGCGGCAATTGCCTTGGCCATGCCGCCGAGCTCCTCGACCTCGCGAATGTGCTCCATGGCGCGGCGGGCGAGGTCGGCTGTCAGCCGCTCGACATAGAAGCTGCCGCCCCAGGGATCGACAGTCCGCGTCGTGCCGCTCTCCTGCTGCAGCACGAGCTGCGTATTGCGGGCGATGCGTGCCGAGAAATCGGTCGGCAGGGCGATGGCTTCATCGAGCGCGTTCGTGTGCAGCGATTGCGTATGGCCCTGCGTGGCGGCCATGGCCTCGATGGTCGTGCGCGTGACGTTGTTGAACACGTCCTGCGCCGTGAGGCTCCAGCCGCTCGTCTGGCAATGGGTGCGCAGCGACAGCGAGCGCTTGTCCTTCGGATTGAAGTTGCTCTTGATGAGGCTCGCCCAAAGCAGGCGGGCGGCGCGCATCTTAGCGACTTCCATAAAGAAGCTCATGCCGATCGCCCAGAAGAACGACAGCCGCGGTGCGAACGAGTCGATGTCGAGTCCGGTGCTGACGCCGGCGCGCGCATACTCGACGCCGTCGGCCAGCGTGTAAGCGAGCTCCAGGTCCGCCGTCGCCCCTGCCTCCTGCATATGATAGCCGGAGATCGAGATCGAGTTGAACTTCGGCATGTGCCGGCTGGTGTAGGCGAAGATGTCGGAGATGATCCGCATCGAGGGCGCCGGCGGGTAGATGTACGTGTTGCGGACCATGAACTCCTTGAGGATGTCGTTCTGGATGGTCCCCGAGAGCCTCTCCGGCGGAACGCCCTGCTCCTCGCCCGCAACGATGAAGAGCGCCAGCACGGGCAGCACCGCGCCGTTCATGGTCATCGACACGCTGATCTCGGACAGCGGAATGCCTTCGAACAGCGTGCGCATGTCGTAGATGGAGTCGATGGCGACACCCGCCATGCCGACATCGCCTTTGACGCGCGGGTGGTCCGAATCGTAGCCGCGGTGCGTGGCGAGGTCGAACGCGACGGACAGGCCCTTCTGCCCGGCGGCGAGGTTGCGACGGTAGAAGGCGTTCGACTCCTCGGCCGTGGAGAAGCCCGCGTACTGGCGGATCGTCCACGGACTGGTGACGTACATGGTGGGGTAGGGGCCCCGCAGGTACGGCGGGATGCCGGGCAGGCCGTCGATGAAGTCGAGGCCGGCTGTGTCCGCGCCGGTGTAGACGGGCTTGACGGCGATCCCCTCGGGAGTGTGCCAGACCGGCGCTGCTGCCTCGGAGCCTGCGGCGGCAGGTGCGATGCTCTGCTCGGTATCGAGGGCGACGGTTGTGAAATCGGGGATGCGGGTCATGCTCGTCAAACCAGGTTGGTGTCGGCGTAGATGTCCGAGAGGGCAATTTCGGCGTCGATGGAAGCCAGGCGTACCCTGCCGCCGGATTCGATGACTTGGGGGTGCTCAGGCCAAGCGCCGGCTTCGTCTTTCGAGTAGACGGCGACGTGAACGCGCTCGGACTCCACCACTAAGACTTCCTGGATCGCGGGGATCGTGGCGCAGGCCCAGATGCTTTCCCATGTCTCGCGCTGATTGCTGGGTGAGAGCACTTCTACAATCAGGATGGGGTCGGGGAAGAACTTCTCGTCTTTTGATTTCGGCACACAGGTCACCGCTATGTCCGGCGCTCGCACGTTTTCGTTGGAGCGCATTCGCGGGCGAATGGGTGCTTCTGTTCCGACTCGACAAGGTCGACCGGTCTTCTGCAGATGATTGCCTAGAATGCGCGCAATCGTTGACTGGAGCAGCGCATGCGTGCCGCTGGCCGGCGACATGGCGCGCACAACGCCGTTGACCAATTCCAGCTTACCAGGATGGCCATCGCCGCCCCAGGAGATGAACTCCTCGGCGGTCATGCGATGCTGAACGTTTGCGTGGGCCGCCATTGCCTCAGGTTCGTTCCTCGCAGCCTCTCACCCCTGTCATCCCGGGCGCAAGGGCCCAGGATGACACTGGAATGTGGGGCTAGTCCTCATCACACTCTAACACATATCGCGTCACGCTGGCGGCGGTGCAATCTCGAGGAGGCGGTGCAGGTCTTCGAGCGTTGCCACCCGGTCCTGGCCGGCGAACCAGAAAGCATCGACGCCGGCGGCTTTGAGCGCGGCCTCCTGCTCGCCGGGTCGGCCGGCGAGGAAGACGGCTGTCGCACCAGCCGACTTGAGAGCCTGGGCGGTCGCTTCGGCCAGCTCGGCGTAGATGGCGTCCGAGGAGGTGATGCAGGCGACACGCGCCCCGCTTGCGGCGAAAGCGGATCCGGCCGCACCGGAGCTGGTGAAACCGTCGCCGATGCTCGCTTCGATTCCGCCCGAGGCCAGGAAGTTCCGCACCCAGGTCGACCGGGTGCCGTGGTCTGCGGGGATGCCGAGCGCGGTCACGAACACCCGTGCGCGCTGGCCTTTGGCGGCTGCATCCGCGTCGGCCGCTTCACGCAAGCGCTCGAATGGCTCGGCGAGGCGGGTCTGCCGGAGCGGCTTGATCTGAACGGCCGGATTGGAATCAGGCGCCATGGCTCGAGGCCAGGGCTCGGCCTTCACACCATCGCCGCCGAGCAGCGGGAATGCGGAGACACCGGTCAGCTCGATCCGGCCGGTCGCAATGGCTTCACCGCGGCGCTCCGCAACGGCAGCGATCTCGTCCTGAATGGCGCCCGAGGTAAGCGCGGCCGCGATGCCGCCTCTCCCTTCGATCTCCTGGAAGACCTCCCAGGCCTTGCGCGTGAGGTCGTCAGTCAGCTTCTCGACGGACCAACTGCCTCCGGCCGGATCGGCGACGCGACCGAGGTTGGATTCCTGCTGCAGCACGATCTGGATATTGCGGGCAACGCGGCGAGCAAACGAATCGGTCTTGCCGAGCGCAAAGGTGAAGGGCAGGAGCAGGATGGATTGCGCACCGCCGAACGCTGCCGCGGCGCAGGCGATCGTGGTGCGGATGATGTTCGTCCACGGGTCACGCCTGGTCATCATGCGCCAGGCGCTGACGGCGGTGAGATGGACGGAGGCCGCGCTTTGGCCCGAGCCGCAGGCGTCGGC
>JAEVZQ010000374.1 GCA_023392135.1 Pseudomonadota bacterium
GGAGAAGGCATCTTCAACTTCGAGGGTGGCTGCTACGCGAAGACGATCCGCCTGTCGCCGGAGGCGGAGCCCGAAATCTGGGCGGCTTCGAACCGCTTCGGCTCTCTATTGGAGAACGTCGTCTTCAAGGCTGATACACGCGATCCCGACTTCGATGACGGCAGGCTCACCGAGAATACCCGGTCGGCCTACCCGCTCGAGTTCATCCGTAACTCGAGCCCGACAGGGCGCGCGGGCCATCCGAAGAACATCATCATGCTGGCCGCCGATGCCTTCGGCGTCCTGCCCCCCATTGCGAAGCTGACGCCGAGCCAGGCGGAGTATCACTTCCTGTCCGGCTACACGGCAAAGGTCGCCGGCACGGAAAAGGGCATGGGTGCCGAGCCGCAAGCGACATTCTCCACGTGCTTCGGTGCGCCGTTCATGCCGCGGCACCCCAGCGTCTACGGCGACATGCTGCGCGAGCTCATCGCCGAGCATGATGTCGACTGCTGGCTGGTCAACACGGGATGGACAGGCGGCAGATACGGCGTCGGCAGGAGAATGCCGATCCAGGTCACGCGCGCGCTGCTCGATGCTGCCCTTTCGGGTAAGCTGAAGGAGCAGGCGATGCGGACGGACCCGACCTTCGGGTTCGCGGTTCCGACATCGCTGCCCGGAGTTGACGAGAAGATTCTCAACCCGCGCGAGACTTGGGCCGACCCGGCCGCCTACGACGCGCAGGCCCGGGCGCTGGTCGACATGTTCAACAAGAACTTCGGCAAGTTCGAGGACCATGTCGACGCCGACGTGAAGGCAGCCGCCCCGGTTCTGCGGGACGCGGCGGAATAAGCGCCACACCATCAGGCCAGCTCGCCGGCCGGCCTGCGCTTCGGAGCGGCATCCCTCAGATCATGGCGGGGCCGGTTACTTCCATCTGGTGAGATGCTGCGGGTTGAGCGGTCGAAGCCCTGCGAGCACGGGCCGGACGGGCGCGCCGGGCGCGCCGCTTATCCAGGTCCTTGGCCAGGTTTTCAAAGTGTTCCCGATCGCTGGGCTCGAGCACTGCAAGGTAGGGCTTCCAGAGCTCCCGCCATGTGCGCCGGCGGGCGGCCGAGTTGATCGTGAGCGGCGGCGCAGGGTGCAACGGCTGCGAGCCGAGCCACGCGTAGGCGGCGCGCCAGATCTGGGCACTCGCCTTCCTGTTCCGCGGCGCCCTGAGCTGCACGATGGTCGGCAGGCTTGGTTCGATCGGATGCGCGCCGATCTCTATATCGGCGACAGGCGTGCCATTCTGGCGGATGCTGAAGACGTAGCTCGTTCCGGATTCGAGCTTTTCCGAAAAGCTGTCGAGGCAGTTGTCCATCGCATCGCTCTCGGCGATGAAATCTGCGATCTCTCGCAACTCGATGAACTCGTAGCCGAGCGCCGAGCCCTCTGCGATCCATGGCTGCCGATCGAGCGCGCTCAGCGTCAGAGCGAGCCGCACGCGCTTGCGCCAGGTGGTGAGCTCATCGAACGCCCGGCGCGGACTCATGGTCGGTGTCCAGGGCCGGCGCAGGAGCTGCGCACCCAACGTGTCCGGCTGCCCGGCGAACCAGGCCCAAGCCGCGACGTAGGTCAGGGCCGGGTCGGTCAGAAGCGGAGTATGAAACCGGTCGTGCCTGGCCACCCAGAGCGCAAAATCGGTTCCGCAGATGCGATGGGCGAGCAACACGCGGTCGAGCCACTTGGCAGAGCCGGCCGGCGCCGCGGGCAGGAGGTTGACGACGCGCGCCGCGAAGGTGGGGTCGTCGGGGATGTCTTCGAGCCGTTTGTTGAACGCCTGCGGCGGCAGCTTGCGCATCCACCAGGGAAGGCCCAGAGCATGAGCTGCCTCGCGCAGTCGAGAGCCCGCTGCCAGATGATCCATGGCAGTGCGCCGGGATTCGACAGTTCCGTAGTTCGTGGCGAGCGCGAAAAGAAGCCCCGGAAACGTCTGCGCGAGCTCTTCGAAACAGGCCGCCTGGCTGGCCATCTCGACGACCTTGCGACGGCAGGAGAAATGGAAGGACTGCAGGAGCTGCGAACGGCGGCCTTCGAGATCGGCTAGCACGACCGCGGCACGCTGCACATTCTTCCGGCTCGTCGTTCGATTCTTGCTTTGCATGAAATTCGTCCTCCTGCACGGCCTTGCTAGCCGCGCAAGATGGCGGAAGGCAGGAGAGAAACCGTCCTTTTTGCTGGCGGCTTTGCGACCCTAAAGCGGCTTGTTGCGGCAATTAAAAGGCAGGATCAGCAACTCGGGAACGCAATTTTTTCAGGCCCACGCATTACCAAGGCAGCGCTGCCGGAATTTCGGGAATGAAATCAAGGGTAAGGGCCCAAGGCGCCGATGCGCACTACTGAAGCGCGGCCAGGGCCTCGGAGAAACCCGCCAGAGAAATCGGGATGCCGATACCGGCCTCCTCAGTCTGGAAAATGATGAAGATCGCCGTCTTGCCGGTCTTGAGCTGCTCGACCAGGCTGTCCTCCGCAACGACCTGCGCATAGCAGGCGAAGGCGTGGCAGCGCAGGAAGGGCGCATGGCCCACGTCCTTGCCGTCGATCTTCAGGCCGAGCCCCGGGGGCAGCAGCACGCCGACCGGTGCGAACACGCGCAGCACGCGCGAGCCGTTCGAGAATTTCTGGAAATAGACCGTCAGGCCGACGTTGTTGCGGTCCTCGGCAGTGACGCTCTGAACGAGCGCGCAAGTCTCGTTCTTGGCGCCGGGCGGTGGCGCCTTGCACACCACCTGCCAGTCACCGTGCTGCGACTTTACGGTTCCGTCCGGGGCCTGAGCGATCGCGGGTGCAGCGGAAGCGGCGAACGAGCCCATCAATAGAAGAGCGGAAACCGTGGCAGCACCGGCGCGATAAAGCCGGCCCGCAAAATGGGGTGCGCATTTGGCGATAGCCTCGACAACCCGCATTCTCCGTTCTTCCTGTATGCGATAGCTCATGGAGCGACTTGGCAATCCGACCAAGCCCGGGTTGCCCCTCTTGCTGAGGAATAGGGCTAAAGTGGGACTTGGGCGGAGAGCTTCCCGCCGGCGGCCGGGTCTCGCGCGTTGGCGCGCCTGACGCTCGCCCGTTCGCGCGTGGAAATGCCGCATAACCGGTGCTTGAGACAAATGGGAGCATTGTGTTCTTTCACGGCCTCGGTACGTTGACGGCCGACAATGCAAGCCAAGTGCCTCCGCAAATGGCATCTGCGGGACGGTGGGAGCGAGGAATGGTTAATTCAAGCTGGGGAATTAGGACGCTCGGCTCAATAGCGGCGTTCGCAGTCCTGGGAATGAACGCGGCGGCATGGGCAGGCACCGGTCAACCTTCCTCCGGACAGCTTGGAATGCAGGGTGCAGTGACCGAGGTCGCACAGGGCATTCACGCCTTCCACGATCTGGTGAACACACTCATCATCGTCATTGCCGTGTTCGTCGGCATACTCATGCTTTACGTGGTCTTCCGGTTCAACGAGAAGGCCAATCCCACCCCATCCCGGACGACGCACCACACGATGCTGGAGCTTGTGTGGACCGTGGTCCCGATACTCATTCTCGTGGTGATCGCAGTCCCCTCGTTCAAGCTGCTCTATCTGCAGTACAGCTATCCGAAGCCAGATCTGACGATCAAAGCCATCGGCAACACCTGGTTCTGGGAGCACGAGTACCCTGATCAGGGCGGCCTCACGGTCACCTCCAACGTGCTCCGTGACGAGGACCTCCTCCGGGCCGAGCTCGGCGACGATGAGTTCAACAAGCGTTACGGCGAACTGACCGGCACGGCGCGGACTCGCCGCCTCTACACGGATGCGGCGCCTCTCTGGACAAAGTCCGGCCAGCCACGCCAGCTCGCAGTGGACAACGAGATCGCGGTGCCGGTGAACAAGACCGTGCACGTCCTCGTGACGGCAAACGACGTGATCCACAACTGGACCATACCGTCCTTCGGCTCGAAACTCGACGCTGTTCCGGGGCGCGTCACGGCGACTTGGTTCAAGGTAACCCGGCCCGGCGTCTATTACGGTCAGTGCTCGGAGCTCTGCGGCAAGGACCATGCCTCAATGCCGATCGCCGTCCGCGTCGTCAGCGAGGAAGCCTTCAATCAGTGGATCGAGGCGGCGAAGGCAAGGGAATGGGATCGTGCGCGTGAAATTCTGCACGCCGCGACCGAGCAGCCTGACGCTGCCAAGGTGGCAGCGGCCCCGGCCAGCGCTGCTGGGCAAGTCGAGAAGAACTGAAGTTGCTTGGGCTGGTGCATCAGCGCCGCCCGCAACTCATTGATGGAAATTAGGGCACCGAGGGAAAGGTGACTGCAATGGCTAGCACGGCTTCCGCAGCGCACGCTCACGCCGATCACACGCCGCACGGCATCAAGCGTTGGCTGTTTTCAACCAATCACAAAGACATCGGTACGATGTACCTCGTCTTCGCGATGATGGCGGGCGTCATCGGCGGCGCTCTGTCGGTTGGCATGCGCTTGGAGTTGCAGGAGCCGGGGCTGCAGTATTTCGCCAATCCTCACACCTTCAACGCCATGGTGACCGCTCACGGCATCATCATGGTGTTCTTCGTCATCATGCCGGCCATGATTGGCGGGTTCGGAAACTGGTTCGTGCCTCTGCACATCGGTGCGCCGGACATGGCATTCCCTCGGATGAACAACATCTCGTTCTGGTTGTTGCCGGTTGCCTTCAGTCTTTTCATCATCTCGCTTTTTGTCGAAGGACCATCGGGTGACGTGGGCGCCGGAACGGGTTGGACGCTCTACCCGCCGCTTTCCACTCTGGGTCACCCAGGGCCGTCCGTCGATTTTGGAATTCTCTCATTCCACATCGCGGGCGCTTCCTCGATCCTCGGTGCGATCAACTTCATCAC
>JAEVZQ010000479.1 GCA_023392135.1 Pseudomonadota bacterium
CGGGAGCGCCGGTCGCCGAGCAGGTGTGAGCCTCCGCCTGAGGCTCTGCAAAACCAATGAGCCCAGGCCCGGCTCAGATCCCCTGCCCCTTCACCTCTCGCTCAAGCTCGTCAACGGCCTTCTGGGCGCCATCCGCGAACGGGTGAACCTCGAGCAGCTTCCGATAGGCGGCGAGCGCGCCATCTTTCGCGCCGTACTCGCGGAGGATATGTCCCAGAGCGCTCAAGGCACGGAAGTGGTTCGGATCGAGCGCCAGCGCGCGGCGCAAGTCACCAAGGGCCCGATGGGCGTCGCCTTCGAGATAGAGAACGTGCGCGCGCTGGCTCCAGCCTTCGGCGTAGTCCGGCGCCTGCTCCACGACCGCATCCAGCATGCGCAAGGCGAGCGTGGGGTTCTTGGCCTCCATGGCCTTGGCGGCGCGGCCCATGAGCACCGCGACCGTATCGCTGCCTGAATTGAGCCAGAGCCTCGCGATGGCTTTCGAGGTCTTCTCGGCCGCCTCCTCGCTCTCCGAGGTTGCCAGGAGAGCGTAGAGATTGTCGAGCATCTTCGCGCGCTCGACGGCGCTGTCCGGTATCTTCTCCCGCAATTCCGGCGCGATCGCCGCGTCACCTTCGCCATTACCGTCCGGGGCCGACAAATCCGGTAAGCCCGGCGTGGCCTCGGGTGCATCCGGCGGCTCGGGTGCCTGAGCCCGAGATGCTGACGGGAAAACAGCGACAGCGACCAGCAGACAAACGCCTGCGGTCGCCGAGATCAGGTTCTGTGCGAGCGAGTTGCGCATGCCCCGCAAGATAGGATCGGCTTTGCCGCCCGTCAAAGCCCAACGGGGCGATGCTGCGCCTCAGCCCTGGCGCGCCTTGAAGCGGCGCTGCGACTTGTTGATGATGAAGACGCGGCCCTTCCGGCGGACCAGACGGTTGTCGCGGTGGCGCGAGCGAAGGGATTTCAGCGAGTTCTTGACTTTCATGGCACGTCCGTGGCCCTCGGGCCCAAGGCCACGCAGGTCCTCTGTTCGATGAGAAATAGAGAAACGGCGGGACCGGGCCCGCCATAATGCGTCGCGGGAGAAGGACCACAAAAAGCCGCCTCTCGTCAAGTCATCTGTGGCCGCAGAGCCCTATGGTACCCAGCCAACGTCAGCTGTTCGCCCGCGCCAGGACGGCATTGAGCAGCACATTGACGCCTGGAACGGTCACCTCGAAGTCGATGTCCTCGCGCTCGTTGTGCGTAATCCCGCCCTTGCAGGGCGTCAACAGCATGATCGTGGGGCAGGCGCTCGCCACATGATAGGCGTCGTGGCCGGCCTGGGAGCGAATCTCCATGAAGGGCACATCGAGCTGCCGCGCCGTTCTCCTTATCAGATCCACGAGCCCCGCATCGAACTCGAGTCCGCCGAAACCCCACTGCTCGGCTATTTCGATGTCCGTTCGCGAGCGACGGGCGCTCTCGATCACGGCTGCCTTGACCTCCTGCTCCATATCCTTGAGGCGCGCCGGCGAGGGATGGCGGAAATCGACATAGAGCTGGGCCTCATCGGAGAGGATACCCGGGAGATTGGGCGCGAGGTCAAGCCGGGCAGCGGTGGCCTTCCCATCTTCGGGCGCGTATCTCCAGCCGATGTCGTCGATTGCGACGACCAAGTGCGATGCCCCAACGAGCGCATTGCGCCGGTGGTGCATGGGCGTCGGACCCACGTGCGAAGTCTCGCCGCGCACCAGGATGCGCATACCGGTCATCTGATAGCCGCCCGTCACCACACCGAGAGTGATGCCGGCTTCCTCGAGCTTGGGCCCCTGCTCGATGTGCAGCTCGAAATAGCTGTCGAGCGCGCGTCCGCCGACGGGTGCCTCACCCAGGTAGCCGATTCGCGCCAGCTCGCTCCCGAAGCTCAGCCCGTCCTTGTCGCGGCGGTCGTGCGCCCACGCGACGCTTTCTGACCCGGAGAACACGAGCGAGCACATCATCGGTGGCTGGAAGCGTGCCCCCTCCTCGTTGGTCCAGTTAACGACCTCGATGGCGCGGCGTGTCCGAATGCCGGCATCGTCGAGCGTCCGCAGGATCTCGAGGCCCGCCAGCACACCCAAAATGCCATCGAAGCGGCCGCCCTTTGCCTGAGTGTCGAGGTGGCTGCCGACCAGCACCGGCGGCAGCGAGGGATCCGTGCCTTCCCGCCGGGCAAACATATTGCCGAGCTGATCGACAGCCAGAGCGTAGCCGTCCTGCTTGACCCACTGCGCGAAGAGATCGCGCATGGCCTTGTCCCCGTCAGACAGCGCAAGCCGCCGCAAGCCACCGCGCTCGGTTCGCCCGATCTCTGCGGATGCCATCAGCGTCGACCACAAGCGCTCGGGATTGACTGCGATTTCAACCATAGTTCATCGGACCCCGTTCAAGCTGGTCCGCCCAAGATAGCAGGTGAACGGCTGATTGGCTGCGAGCATCTGCAGGCGCCTCGGTGCGTGATCGCATCGACTAGCCTGCGGGGCACCGGACAGCAGGTGGCTTTTTGCAGATGTTCAGAGCAGCTTGCTCCCTCTGCATGGCTCAACCATAAACTCCGGCAGCCTGGAACCGGAGAAATGGATCATGAATCTGCAGATTTTCACGACGCTGACGTTCGACTGCTACGGCACGCTGATCGATTGGGAAAGCGGCATGATGGAAGCACTCGAGCCGCTGACGAGCCGGGTCAAGCGGCCGCTATCCCGCAACGACATCCTGGAAGCCCACGCACGCCAGGAATCATCGCAGCAGTCCTGGACGCCGGCGAAGAGGTACAGCGAGCTGCTGGCGGTCGTGTACAAGCGCCTTGCGGAGGAGTGGGGCGTCGCAGTGACCTGGGACG
>JAEVZQ010000003.1 GCA_023392135.1 Pseudomonadota bacterium
AATTCGTGAGATCGTGAGTTGGGGCCGCCCCCGCCTTCACGATCTCACGATTGGCGATTGCCGCGATCAAAGCACCTTCCCAGGGTTCATGATTCCGTTCGGATCGAACGCCGCCTTGATCCGCCGCATCAGGTCGAGCTCGACCGCAGACTTGTAGCGCGCGAGGTCGGCGCGCTTCATGCGGCCGATGCCGTGCTCGGCCGAAATCGAGCCGTCCATTTCCGCCGCGAGTGCGTGCACCTCACGGCTGATCGGCTCCCACAGCGCCAGGAAGCGCTCCTTCTCCATGCCGATAGGCTGGGCGATGTTGTAGTGAATGTTTCCATCGCCGAAGTGCCCGAGTGGCAGTGGCCGCGCACCGGGGCAGATGGATTCCACAATGCGCCCGGCGCGCTCGATGAACTCCGCGATCCGGGCGATCGGCACGGATACATCGTGCTTGATGTTGCCGCCCTCCGGCTTTTGCGACTCCGAGATGCTCTCGCGCAGGCGCCACAGCTCATGCGCCTGCGACAGCGAGCTGGCGAGCACGGCGTCGAGCAACAAGCCACGTTCCGTGGCCTGCCCGAGCACGTCCTCCATGTCGCGCGCCGCCTGCCCGTCGGGCTTCGCGCCCGAGACCTCGATCAGCACGTACCAGGGATAGCTCTTCGGAAACGGCTCCCGCGTGCCGGGCACGTTACGGAGCACGAAATCGATGCAGATCCGCGGAATGAACTCGAAGGCGGTCACCGATCGTCCTGCCGTCTCCTGGGCCAGGGAGAACAGGTCGAGCGCATGGGAGATCTCAGCCAGAGCCACGATGGCCGTCGCACTCTCGGCCGGCCGCGGAAAAAGCTTCAGCACAGCCGCCGTGATGACGCCGAGCGTGCCTTCCGAGCCGATGAAGAGGTCCTTCAGGTCGTAGCCCGTGTTGTCCTTTTTCAGCGCCTTGAGGGCCGGGATGATGCGGCCATCGGCGAGCACCACTTCTAGCCCCAACACGAGCTGGCGGGCATTGCCGTAGGCCAGGACGCCTACGCCGCCTGCATTGGTGGCCAGGTTGCCGCCGATCTCGCACGTGCCTTCCGACGGCAGGCTCAAGGGAAACAGGCGATCGGCACGTTCCGCCGCGGCGTGACATTCGGCAAGCGTGAGGCCTGCCTCGACGGTCATGCTATAGGCGGCAGGATTGATGTCGCGGACCCGCTTGAGCCGCGAAACGGACAGCACGATCTCGTTACCGGTCTCGAACGGTGTCTGCCCGCCGACGAGCCCCGTGTTGCCGGCCTGCGGCACGACGCCGACGTGCGCCTCGTTGGCCAGCGCCAGGATGCGGGACACCTCTTCCGTCGATCCCGGCCGCAGCACCACCGGGCTGCGCCCGATGAAAAGGTCGCGCCATTCGCGCAAGTACGGAAGCTGCTGGTCCGGGTCGGTAAGTGCGTGCTCGGGCCCCACGATTTCAGTCAGCTTCGCGATCAGCCCGGGCGTGGGGGGCGCCAGCTCCGGCCGTTTTGGCTCAGTCATCGAGAAGATCCAGATCGTCTGTTGCTTAACCCTGCCGGCGCACGTGTATCATACTGCCGCAGTAATGACAGAGGTCGCGTGGCCAGCGATCGCCGGAAGCCACGCTTTGCCACTCCCCATTGACGCCTCAACCCTTCAAGTGTCATCTGGCCCTGCCATGCACCACGCCGCCTCGCGACCACTCGTAATGAGTTTGCCGAATGTCCTGACCTACGGCCGGATTGTCGCCGTTCCGGGGTTGGTTGCATGCCTGTTTTTCCTGAAGGGTGACCTGGCGCGCTGGTCGGCATTTGCTCTCTTCGTCACCGCCAGCGTGACGGACTGGCTCGATGGTTATCTCGCGCGCGCGTGGCAGCAGCAATCGGCACTCGGGCGCATGCTCGATCCCATCGCCGACAAGCTGCTGGTGGGCACCACGTTGCTCATGCTCACGCACTTCAACTCGATCTATGGCTGGCATGTCTGGGCGGCGGTAATCATTCTTTGCCGCGAGATCCTGGTATCGGGCCTGCGCGAATATCTCGCCGAGCTGAACGTGAAAATACACGTCACGCAGCTCGCCAAGTGGAAGACGACACTGCAGATGGTCGCGCTGGCTGTGCTGCTGGCCGGGCCTGCGGGCGATAAGCTCGTGCCGGTCGTCACTGCGAGCGGCCTCGCACTGCTGTGGGTGGCGGCTTTACTCACCCTGTGGACTGGCTACGATTATCTGCGTGCCGCCGTGCAGCATGCAATCGGCGGGCAGGAAATGAGCTGATTTTCATGGCTGAGCAGAACACCGGGACGACAGTCAAGCTCCTCTACTTCGCCTGGGTGCGCGAGAAAGTCGGGCGAGCCGAGGAGGCCGTCGAGTTGCCTGCGGGACTTGAAACAGTGGCTGAGCTGGTCGGCTGGATCAAATCGCGCGGGCCCGAGTACGCAGCCGCATTCGAGCGATCCGATGTGATCCGGGCGGCGATCGACCAGAAGCATGTGCGCCCCTCGGCCAGCATCCGCGGCGCGCGGGAGATCGCTTTCTTTCCGCCGGTGACCGGGGGCTGACCAATGGCCGTTCGCCTCCAGCGAGAGGACTTCGATGTCGGTGCGGAGATCAGCCGGCTCACGGCCGAGCGCTCGGACATTGGAGCCGTGGTGACGTTCACCGGCCTCGTGCGCGGCGCATCCGCAGGTCAGCCGATCTCGGCAATGTCCCTGGAGCACTACCCCGGCATGACCGAGGCAGAGCTCGCCCGCGTCGAGGCCGAGGCGCAGGCCCGCTGGCCGCTTCAGGCGAGCCTCATCATCCACCGGATCGGCGAGCTGAAACCGGGCGACAACATCGTTCTCGTCGTTACCGCCTCCGCCCACCGGCACGCGGCTTTCGAGGCTGCCGAGTTTTTGATGGACTACCTAAAGACCCACGCACCGTTCTGGAAAAAGGAAGCCGGCC
>JAEVZQ010000073.1 GCA_023392135.1 Pseudomonadota bacterium
GTCGACGATCCCGGCGTTCTGCAACCCGCGGCTCAGGATCAGCACGCCGATGACAGTCAGAACGGCCGGGTGACTGAAGCCATTGAAGGCTTGCTCGGGTGGAACCAGGTCCGTCAGCACGACCGCGAGCAGCGCGAAGACTGCGACGAGGTCGTAACGGAACCGGCCCCAGATAAACAAGACGATAGTGGCGCCGATGATGGCACAGGCGGTCATCTGCTCGGCTGACATCAGCATCAACCCTTTCTGCCGTTTTCACGGAGGGCCGAGCTGCGCAGAATCGTTCTGGCGCGGAAAACCCGAGTGCGTCAGGCCCCCCGGTTCAAGACGTGCAAGACATCTTTGCGTTCCAGGCATTTTTATAAGCAGGATTGGCGGACAGCCCAGTGGATTGAGTTGACATGGGCCACGGCGCACTGCATCTACCGCACAAGCGCGCGAACCTGTTCGCCGCTCGTTTCATCAATTGGATCAGAAATGGACGTGCCTAGTAGTCGTCCCTTCGGGGACATCGACCGGAACGCGACAATGCAGCCTGCCGGGGCTGCCATGCGCCGTTGGGTACGGCTCGCCATGTCGGCTCTGAGGGCTCCCATCTAAGCCCCTCCAGTCCGCCATCGGCTGCCCGTGCCCGGGCAGCCATGAGGAGGCGGACATGAATCAGGAAGTCTTCCACAACCGGGATCTTCTGGCCGCGACCGAGAGTGGCCCTGCTGACCTTGCGCCGGTCATACTGGCCCGCCTGCGCGAAGGCGACACCGCTTCGATACTCTCCTATTTGAAAGGCCAGCACCCGGCCGACGTCGCCAACCTCCTGGCCAATCTGCCGTCTCAGGACGCGAGCCGTGTACTGCGTCTGCTGCCGCTCGAAGAGCGCGCGGACGTATTCGGCTACCTGAGCATGGATGACCAGCTCGAGATCGGGCGCGCTCTCGGCCGGAGGGAGTTTGCCAAGGTCGTCTCCGAGATGTCGGCCGACGAGCGGGCGGACCTCTTCAACAGGCTGCCACAAGATCAGCAGGAAACGCTGCTGCCCGCCCTGGCACAGGCCGAGCGCGAGGACATCCGCAAGCTCTCGTCCTACCCGGAAGGCACGGCCGGCGCGGTCATGACCTCCGATTATGCGACCCTGCCCCCGAACATTACGGCCCGGGAGGCGCTGGAGGCCCTGCGGCTCGCCGCACCGGACAAGGAGACGATTTACAACGCTTACGTCGTCGATGCACAGCGGCGGCTGACGGGTGTGGTCTCTTTGCGCGACCTGATCCTCGCCAAGGCGAGCGCAAAGGTCGCGGACATCATGGACACGAACGTCATCCACGCCCGCGCGGAGGACAGCCGGGCAGATGCGGCACGGCTCATTGCCAAGTACGACCTCATTGCGCTGCCGATCATCAACGGCGGCGACGCGCTCGTCGGCATCGTGACCCAGGACGACGCCATGGACGTCGCCGAAGAGGAGGCCACGAAGGACTTTCACAAGGTCGGCACGGTTGGCACGATTGCAACGAGCCTCAAAGAGGCGAGCATCGGGCTGCTCTATCGCAAGCGCATCACGTGGCTGGTCGTGCTCGTGTTCTTCAACATCTTCTCAGGCGCCGGTCTTGCGCTGTTCCAGGACACCATCGTGGCGCACGTCGCGCTGGTCTTCTTCCTGCCACTGCTGATTGCCGGGGGCGGCAATGCCGGCGCTCAGGCGTCGACGCTGATGGTCCGCGCATTGGCGACGGGCGACGTGCGGCTTGCCGACTGGGGCCAAATGCTGGCCCGCGAGCTGGTCGTTGCAGCTGCTCTCGGCCTCACGATGGGCCTTGCCGTTGCCACCATCGGCGTCGTTCGTGGCGGTCCGGAAATCGCCCTGGTTGTTGTGGCGACCATGGTGCTCGTGGTGATCACCGGCAGTCTCATCGGCATGTCCCTGCCGTTCGTGCTGAGCCGGTTCAAGCTCGACCCGGCATCCGCCAGTGCACCGCTCATCACGTCCATTGCCGACGTGGCCGGCGTCCTGATCTATCTCAGCATCGCGACATTCGTGCTGGGTTGAGACGAAGCGTGCTGCAGCAGTGAAATGCAAACCTGCCAAGGCAACCGATCACCAACCCGATGAGTTGTTGCTCACGGAGCTGCCGATCAAAGCGTGGCGGGTAGATGCCGCTCGAAGTACGTAGTCTGGGTTTCGCACTATCTGTCGCGCTCGCATCGGCATGCGGCGCCACAGGGGAGCCGCCACCGCATCTCCGCGGCGAGGGCGGAGACGCGATCATTGGCCGCCAGCTCATCATCAGCCACGGATGCGGGACCTGTCATACGATCCCAGGTGTGCCCGGAGCGATCGGCATGGTCGGACCGCCACTCGAGGATTTTGCACAAAGGGCGGTGCTCGTGGGCACCTACCCCAATGTGCCGCGCCACCTCGTTCCCTGGCTGATGAACCCACCGGCGCTCCGGCCCGCGACCGCCATGCCGAATCTTGGGCTCTCAGCCGAACAGGCCGGTCACATCGCGACCTACCTCTACACGCTCGGTGCAGCGGGCGTTACCCCCTATCAGTATCGGCCGACTACAGCTCAGTACCCGTGGCTTGAAAACGCGAAATCATACCGCGAAGCCGAAACGCGGAGGCTCTCCCAAACCGAACGCACCGGACCGGACCGCGCTCGCATTCCGATCGAGCGCGCGATGGAACTGCTCGCTACTGAGCCGGAGCCCAATCGATAGCAGCCTGAGCCGCCCGGCGGGCGGCTACATACCAGATGGCCCACAACAACCCGAGGCCGAGCCAGACCGGCGGATCGACCCACGTCAATACCGGCATTCCCGCAGACCCTGGCCGCACGAGCCACAGCATATTGGCAACATACTGCAGGAACAGGAACGCTCCGGCTGCCATGAGTCGCCCGCGGCTTGGCTCCGAGGGCAGGAGCAGAGCGATAGCAACGAGGAGAGCCGGGAGCGCTACGGCCAGCATCACCACGAACCATGGCCCATGCGCGCGCACGAGGTACCATTCGACCTCGGACGGCAGGTTGGCCATCCAGACGACGAGAAACTGGGCAAACCAGACCCAGAATGTCAGCAGCGCCAGCGTAATGGTTGCCCGCTGAAGGCTGTGGTAGCGGCCCGGATCAGGGTAGCTCCGCTGAGACATGGCTACGAGCAGCGCAAGCGCCATAGCCCCTGCGAGTTGTGTTACCGTGTAGGCAAATGCGAACAGGTCCGACCACAACACAGGCTCACGTGAGCTTACCCAGTCGATCGGGCAAATCGCGGCTGTGGGAGCGAGTATTGCGAGTCCAACGGCACCTGCAGTCTGATGCCGGCCGCGTCGCAAGATGGGGACGGCGAGAGCCACCCACAGAAGCAGGATCGCCGCGCCACGCGCCAGAACGAACGTGTCGTTGAGATAGAAACTCCACAGTGGCGCGATCCCAACCACGCCGCCAGCCGCCCACGGATAGAGCAGATCGAGGCCAGCCGCCAAGGGAAGTGCCAGGATCACGATAAGCGGTGCGGTCGATGCCGCCGCCTCAAGCGGACCTCTAACGGGGTGGAGCCACGCCTCCCCGAGTAGATGGCCTATCATGAGCAGACCGAGACTGGCGGAAGCGAGACCGGCCAGAACCAGGAATGCGATGAGCCAGGCCTCGAGCAAGGCCTCTGTCCGCCACCAGATTCCGAGGGCAATGACCAGCGCGACCACTGCAGCATAGGCCAGCACCGGCAACGCTCTGAAGTGACGTACGCTTGCCTCGGCGCCTGATCCGTTCATTGTTCCACCTGCCGGCGCAAGTCTTCTGGCAGCCTGTCGAGCGGAGCGGACTGGCTGAGCTGTAGCGCCTTCACGTAGCTCGCGATCGCCCAGCGCTCCTGCGGCGGCACCCGCTCGGCAAACGGAAACATCACCCCGATGCCATTCGTGATCACCCCGACGATGCGAGATCGCGACAGCGTCCGCTGCTGTTCAGTATGAAACGAGGGTGGTGCCGGAAAGCCGCGCTGGACCACGACGCCGTCGCCATAGCCGGTGAGCCCGTGACACGGCGAGCAAAACGCGTCGTAGCGCTCCCTTCCTGCGACAAGGAGCTTGTTCGTGATTGCTGGCTCCGGGCTCGCGAGCTGGCGCATGGCTTCGGCGGTGCCGCGGGGGACCGAGCCCGGGGGCACGGCAGCGCGGAATTCCGTACGGACGCGCGTGGCTGTGACCTGCGTGCTGCCGGACGGTGGGGCATCACACCCGGCCAGCAGCAAAAGCGCAAGCGAGAGCGCAGCCGCTGCCCTGATCATCCGCTGAGCTCCATTCGGGTGATCGCCACGGCCCCATGCCTCTCGAGGAGTGTCGCCACGTCATGTGGCTCGTAGGCTGGATCTTCAGCCAGCACCGCGAGGAAAAAGCGGTCCTCGGATGCCCGCTCGAAGCCTGGGACGGCAAAAACCGGATGATGGAGTCTTGGAAGGCGGCATTGGAACAGCATCGTCAGGAACGCGGCCGCGGCGAGCCAGAGTGCGGAAACGATGATCGTCGCCGGAAAGAAGGCGGGCCAGCTATTGAGCGGCCTGCCGCCAACGTTCAGCGGATAATCGATTCCGTTCATCCAGTATTCGCAAAGGTAGGTGATTCCACCACCAAGGAGCGCCGCCGTTGCTGCGATGACTGGCACGATCACGGTGCGATAGCCGAGCTCGTTGGAAACCCTTGCGAGCGGAAAGGGGGCAAACGCTTCGAGCTGGCGGTAACCGGTATCACGTGCAGCGCGCGTTGCAGCGACGAGTTGATCGGCCGTTTCAAACTCTCCCACGATGCCGTAATCGATCCCACTCACTGTCGCCGCTCCAGATGCTCGTCATGACGCGTCTCAGACATTGAAATGACCGGCAGATAGCGGGCAAAAAGCAGAAACAGCGCCGCGATAAGACCTATGCTTCCAAGAAAAAGGTACCACTCGGGAGGGGTCGGAGAATAAGTCCGCCACATAGACGGCAGGTAATCGCGCTGAATGCCGCCGACGACGATGGAGAGACGGTCGAGCCAGATGCCGGCCGTCGCGGCAAGCCCGACGAGGATGCAAAGACCATCATTCAGTCGCACGGTCCTGAACCACAAAATTTGCGGAACAAGCACCGAAAGCGCAATGGCGCCCCAGTAAAGGCCCGCGTAGTTACCCACGATACGGTTCAAGGTGGCAGCTTCGGCGTAGCGGTTGGCAAACACTGCGACGCCGATCTCGCCGGCATAAACGTAGGCTGAGACGAGCGCATTCGCGAGAAGCAGCTTGCCGATGAGGTTCATGTCCTCATCATCGATATAGCGCTCGAGCCGCAAGGCGATTCTGAGAGCTGCAGCCGCGAGGATGATCAGGGCCAGCCCGCTTTCAAGACCGCTGACGATAAAATGAAGAGGCAGGCGGCTTGAATGCCAGTCGGGAACCAGAGTGGCGGCGAACTCGAATGCAACCGTGCTTTGAATAACCAGCACCAGCGGAATGACCGCAATGGCGACGTGGCGGTAGGCACGCTGATGAAACGCCCAGTGCCGTATCGAGTTGCGCCAGCCCAGCGCAAAAACGGCAAATACCCGTTT
>JAEVZQ010000530.1 GCA_023392135.1 Pseudomonadota bacterium
CGTCGATGGCGTCGGCTTCGGTCAAGGGGCGGCGTTCGGTTTCGATTTCGTTGGCAACGGCGGTATTCATCACAGGTGCTTGACGCGATACGGCTTTGCTTCCTTTATCGCCCGCGATCGTAGCGAACGTGTGACTCGGGCGGGGGCTCCCGCACGCTGTCTTCTGACATCGAGACATAGCATTGATCCTCTTTCCCGCCATTGACCTCAAGGACGGCCAGTGCGTTCGCCTGAAGCTCGGCGAAATGGACGCGGCAACCGTCTTCAATGACGATCCTGTCGCCCAGGCCCGGACGTTCGAGGCGCAAGGCTTCGAATGGCTGCACATCGTGGATCTGAATGGTGCGTTCGCGGGTAGGCCCGTGAATGGGGGTGCTGTCGAGGGGATCCTCGCGGCGGTATCCATGCCCGTTCAGCTCGGCGGGGGCATTCGCGATCTCGCAACGATCGAGATGTGGCTCGGCAAGGGCGTGCGCCGGGTCATTCTCGGAACCGTGGCGGTGCGCGATCCGGCACTCGTCCGCGAGGCCTGCCGCCGGTTTCCGGGCCGCATCGCTGTCGGGATCGATGCCAAGGGCGGCAAGGTGGCCGTCGAGGGGTGGGCAGAGGTGAGTGAGCTTACCGCCATCGAGCTCGCGCGCCGGTTCGAGGATGCTGGCGTGGCGGCCATCATCTACACGGATATCGAGCGCGACGGCGTGCTCAAGGGCCTGAACCTGCCGGCAACGGCGGAGCTGGCGCGGGCAACGCGCATTCCAGTCATTGCCTCTGGCGGCCTGGCTTCGATCTCAGATGTCGAAGCGCTGCTGAGGCCGGAGTACGCCATGCTGGAAGGCGCGATCACGGGCCGCGCGCTTTACGACGGCCGCCTCGACGCGAAAGCAGCGCTTGCCCTCATTTCGCGCCGTGCCGGATCGAAAGCGTAAGTGCCGAGCGCAGCAGACACACCACCATCGCGAGCTGGCACCAGACCACCGACAGTTTCGCCTGGCTTCGACAGGTCTCGTAGTCTTGCAGGCAACGGAAGGCGGGGTCGCTGTAATTCGCCGGCTTGCCCTGCTCCGACAGGCCCGCCATGCGCTTGGCGATGTTGTCGAGCCGGGTGATGATGCGCTTGCGCAGGTGCTCGGGTAGCTGCTCGAAAGCCTTTTCGTCGAACGGCTCGCCGGGGTTACGTTCCTGGATGTCCTTGAGCTGCGTGCCCGCCACCTTGAGATTGCGCAGGGCGGCCTTGATGAAGCGATGCTCGGTGCCAGCCTCGTCCAGCGCCGCGATCTTCTCCCGAAGCAGCTTGATATCGTCGGCCGCCAGCCGCTTGCGGCGGACGGCCTCTGCAACATGCTGTAGATCGTGGCTGGTGTCCTTGGCCATTTCCCCGCCCTTGGTGTATCGATTCGCAGCTCGCGTCGACGATGACGCAAGATGACATTGCATTGAAGGCGCAGACGGGCCAAGAAGCAGCCATGCTCAAGACCCGCATCATCCCCTGTCTCGACGTGAAGGACGGCCGTGTCGTCAAGGGCGTCCAATTCGTCGATCTGATCGACGCCGGCGATCCCGTCGAAGCTGCTGCCGCCTACGATGCAGCCGGCGCCGACGAGCTTTGTTTTCTCGACATCACGGCAAGCCACGAAAACCGTGGGACTTTGCTCGATATCGTGCAAAGGACGGCCGAGCGATGCTTCATGCCGCTGACGGTCGGCGGCGGGGTGCGCACCGTCGAGGATATTCGCCACCTCCTCGAGGCAGGCGCTGACAAGGTTTCCATCAACACCGCAGCGGTAAAGAACCGGCAGTTCGTGCGCGAAGCATCCGAGAAATTCGGCGCGCAATGCATCGTGGTTGCCATAGACGCGAAGAAGGTTTCGCAGCAGGGCGAAGCGGATCGCTGGGAGATTTTCACGCACGGCGGGCGTAATGCCACCGGGATCGATGCCGTGGACTATGCGCGCGCGGTCGTAGCGTTGGGCGCAGGCGAGATCCTGCTCACCTCCATGGATCGCGACGGCACCAAGAGCGGCTTCGATGTGGCGCTGACCCGGGCAGTGGCCGATGCGGTCAGCGTGCCCGTGATCGCCTCGGGCGGTGTCGGCACGCTCGATCATCTCGTCGATGGCGTAAAGCTCGGGCACGCCAGTGCAGTGCTGGCGGCGTCCATCTTCCACTTCGGCACCTACACGATCGGACAGGCGAAGCGGCACATGGCGGCGGCCGGTATTCCGGTCAGGCTCGACCTAGCCTGAGCCATCCACCTAATTGGGCCTAGTGGAGCGAATTTGACATCTGACCCCCGTTTGCGGCAGGCGCCGTATCAAATGTCAAATTCAAATTCTCCACTAGAATCAATTGGCTGCTAGTGGTCACTTTTCTATACCGACATTTGCTCTCGAGCTTGCCGCAGTGTGATGCAAATGTCGGAATCGGACCACTAGCCCGCCGTGCGTGCTACGAAGGCTGACGATCAGAGCAGGCCGCAGATCTTTTTGCTTTTGCGCGGAGACTTTCATCAGTAAGAATAGACACGATACTGAGGTATCCGGACCAGCCGCAATGGATCTCGATGACGAGAGGTATATCGGTTACATCATTGCGGACGTAGCACGACTTCTGCGAACGGTGTGCGACCGGAGGGTTCGGAAGCTCGGATTGACCCGCGCGCAGTGGCTCGCAGTAACCCGCCTTCATCGTCGCCCAGGTCTCAGCCAATCCGAGGTGGCTGACCTGCTCGAAGTCGAAAAGGCCACTGCCTGCCGGCTTCTCGATCGGCTCGAGGCGAAGAAGTGGATCGAGCGGCGGCCCGACAAAAAGGACCGGCGGGTCAAGCGGATTTACCTCACAAGCCGCGCCAATCGTGTGCAGGCCTCGATCTGGCCAATCGCGGAAAGCACAGTGGATGACGCACTGATCGATCTATCCGCAGACGAGCGGCGGCAGCTTCTGGACATGATGGTCCGCATCAAAGGCAAGCTGCAGGCGTTGGCAGGAAACGAAACCGAACCGTTGGAAGACGAGCCTCCCGCCGAGGAGGAGGTGCGGGTGGTTTGAAGGGCAGCTTTCGAGCTTGTCCTGGGAGCTAGCCGATCTGGCGAACGATGGCCTCCGAAACCGCAATTCTGCCCGTCCGGAGCTCCTGCAGCTGTTCCCGCCCGACGACCAGTATCGGCGGTGCCTGCAGCCGCAGCTCGCGGGCAACGAGGCAGCCGACAATCAGAATGGCATCGGGCATTCCGAGCAGTATGGCCGCCGGCGCGACGCGATTGTGGATCAGCTCGAGCAGCACCGATGACGACGAGGAAGATCCGATCGGATCGGCCAGTGCCAGAACGGTTCCACTGACACTGCGCCCGCGCTCCGGATGGCTGCTGAGGATGATCTCGCCGGTTGCAGGATCTACGCCACCCCAGAAGCTCAGCGGCGCGGTCAGCTTCAGCAACGGACCTTCTGCTGACCCCGGATAGAGGACCTGCGCCGCCGCTATTTCCGTGCTCATGTCCACAGTGCCTCGTCGCGAACAAGCCGACTCCGGACAGCCGTTTCGACACATTCCGCAAGGCTGCCGTAGACGACGGACCAGCCCGTATTTCCGGGGGCATAGTTGGCAAACTTGCCGGAGTTCGTGAGGAGGACGCCGGTCTTCGCCGGAAGAATGGGCGTCACGACGATGCAGGTATCGGCGACGACAGTCACCCCGGCAGCTTCGATCTCCGCGAGCTTGCCATGCTCCTCGAGCTTCTTCAGCACGTGCCGGCCGGTGTGGGCGTAGAAGGGCAGCGAGAGGCGCCGCCCGTCGATGAGATCCGCAATCGTGGTCATCTCATCAAAGGACAGGTGCGGGCTTCCGACGGCAACCGCGTCGATCTCATGCCCGTTGGTGGTGCTGAGCCAGCCGCGCGCGGTGCGCACCATCTCAGGTGTCAGTTGAACCGCCTCCTCCGGCTCGCGCCCGCCGAAGGCGTCGGCCTGCGTTCTGGCTTCCGGAGTGACGCCGATGATGTGAAACAGGCCTACTGCGCCAAACGAGGCAGCCGCGGCGCCGAGCGCCTTCATGCGGTCTTCCGAGGCAAAACCTGCAAGACCGTCTATAGCCACGATGCTGCTGCCGGCATTCCGGCCAACCCACGCGCCGAGCACTGGCCAGAAGGCGTCGAGACCCCGTAATTCAGCTGACAGCATGCGAGTGTCGACCAGCATCCTGGCATGCCGATTTTCGGTCAGATGCAGGCCATAGCGTGGGGCCCGGCCCACGATGGCGCAGGCGATGTCGAGGAAATCGCCATATCGATTCGTTCGGGCACCGAGAACCGAGTTACAGAACGCCACCGCATTCGATTCACCCCAGGCGACATCCACACCCGCGGGCGGCCGGTGGCCTGCCTGATACGGCGAGCATGTCCAGGTCGGCTTGCAGCCGAGGGCCTCATAGGCCCGCATCAGCCGCAGCGCCATGACGCGGCGTTGGTCGCCCAGCCGAACGCGTTTCGGGTGCAGCAGATCGAGCGCTCCGACGTTCAGGGTCGAAGGAACGGCAACTTGGCCTCCAAGCTCAACCAACTTCTCGGCGAACAGCACCCCGGCATCTCCGTGGTACAGGCAGCCGTCGATATGGGCCGAGTGCACGGGGATCAGCCGGTCGGCGCCGAGCAGTCGGCCGGTCTCGGCGACGATGCGCATGGCCATGGCCGAGGCCTCGCCACGAGCGCCGGCGCCGAGCGCGCGCTCTTCCGATGTCAGCTCCATGTGCACCCTCGACAGGCGATAAAGGTCATGGATAATCCGAATGCCTGTTGAGCAGCAACCCGCGACATAGGCTGACGCATGCCCCATACGCAGAAGCTGCTGTTCTTTGCCGGGTCCGCCCGCGAGGGCTCGCATAACAAGCGGCTGGCCCGGCTTGCCGCGCAGATCGCCGACGCCAACGGTCTTGCGGCCACTTTCGCCGACCTGGGCGACTATCCCATGCCGCTCTATGACCGCGATCACGAGGTCAATAACGGTGCGCCGGACAACGCGCGCAAGCTCAAGGCGCTCTTTCAGGTCCACGACGGTATTTTCATCGCGGCGCCGGAGTACAATGCCTCGATGACGCCGCTGCTCAAGAACGCGCTCGACTGGATTTCACGCGTGCGGGACGAGGGTGAGCCGCCGCTGCAGGTGTTCAAGACGCGCGTGTTCGCCATTTCATCGGCAAGTCCCGGGCGTTTTGGCGGCGTGCGTGGCCTCATCACCTTGCGTCAGGTCCTGGCGGTCGGACTGCAGGCGATGGTCCTGCCGGAGCAGGTCTCGGTGCAGCATGCTGCGGATGCGTTCGACGAGAAGGGTCACCTGAAAGACAAGGCGCAGCAGGACCTGCTCAAGAGGCAGATCGAACGGCTGGCGCGCGCCGCCAAGGTTCTGAAAGGGCTTTGAGGTTCGGCCCGCCTTGTGACACCAGGAGCACCCATGCTACAGGGCCTGGCACTCCAGGCAGCGAGGAGGCGAGGCGGCACTCAATGAACAACGGCGGGATAGCCAAAGACGACATCTCCCGTACGCTGATCGTGGCGCTGGACGTGCCGACATACGCGGAGGCGTCAGCCGTCGTTGCGGAGCTTGGGGACGCCGTTCACTTCTACAAGATCGGCCTCGAGCTCCTGTTCGACGGCGGCTTGCGGCTTGCCCAGGAGCTGCGCGATGCGGGAAAGCTCGTCTTCCTCGACATGAAGTTTCTCGATATCGGAACCACCGTCGAAAAGGCGGTGAGAAACGCTGCCCGGCTCGGCGCCAACTTCCTGACCATTCATGCCGTCGATCGCAAAACGCTCCGCGCGGCGCGGGACGGCAGAGGCGATAGTGATCTGAAGCTCCTTGGCGTGACGGTTCTCACCAGCCTCGCGGCTGAGGATCTGAGGGAGCAGGGAATTGCGGAAAATCCGCCAGAGCTCGTGCTGCGGCGCGCCAGGATGGCCCAGGAGGAGGGCATTGACGGCGTGATTGCCTCCGGGCACGAAGCGACCTCGATCCGGCAGGCAACGGATGAGCAGTTCACGATCGTCACGCCCGGCATCCGCCCCAATGGCAGTGCCACCAACGATCAGGCGCGGGCCATGACGCCGGAAGGCGCCATTCGTGCCGGTGCCAATCATCTCGTCGTCGGCCGGCCGATCCTTTGTACGCCGGACCGGCGAAAAGCTGCACTGGACATTCAGGCCGAGATCAGGGCAGCGTTATCAGCATAGCATCACAGGGGGACAGTTATGCCCAAGGGTTACGTCATTGCGCGCGCCATCGTCACCAATCCTGCTGCATGGGCCGAATACGCGGCCAAAGCCGGCGAGGCCATGAAGATCTACGGCGGCACGCCGGTCGTACGCGGTGGCCGTGTCGAGGTGACCGAAGGCGAGGGCCGTGCCCGCAACGTCGTGATCGAGTTCGAGAGCTTCGAAGCGGCCCGGAAGTACGCCCACTCCCCGGAGTACGCTGCCGCCCGCAAGTTGCGTGAGAATGCCGGCGTGATCGACATCGTCGTCGTCGAGGGCGCGCCCTGATCGGCTGACGCCGAGTCCACGGGCCGCGCGCGCGACCCCTATCGATCCCGTAGGAACAGGCTTGTCCCTTCGCCGTTGGTGAGAACCATGCACGGCGAGGGTTTGCCATGGCTGTTTCCCTGAAGCCGGTTCGCGAGCAGGTCATCGTCATAACGGGCGCATCGAGTGGGATCGGCCTCGCAACGGCCCAGGCCGCGGCGCAAGCCGGCGCCAAGGTGGTCCTGACGGCACGCAACGACGAATCGCTGGCGAAGGTCGCCCAGAAGATCGAGAGCGAGGGTGGGACGGCCATCTACTGCCCCGCTGATGTTGCGAGCCGGGCAGAGC
>JAEVZQ010000077.1 GCA_023392135.1 Pseudomonadota bacterium
CACCGGCACGTTGCCGAGCCCGACACCAAGCGCGGGCTTGCCCGTCTTGTAGGACTGGCGCACGTTGACCTGGCTGCCCGTGCAGGCCACGAGGTCCGACAACTCCATCAGCCGCGTCGTCGCCTCGCGCGTCACCGGAGATGGCAGGATCTGAACCAGATCCTCCGGCAAGCCGATCCGCTTCAGCTCCGCCCGCATCAGATCGACTGTCGGCTTGGACGCGGCCCAAGCGGTCGGCGGCGGCGCGATGATGATTGCATTGCCGCCCTTCAGCGCCATCATCGCCTTGTTGACCGGCGTGGCCGAAGGATTCGTCGAGGGCGTGATCGCCGCCACGACTCCGACCGGCTTCGCGTATTTGACGATGCCCTTCTCGGGGATCTCCTCGATGATGCCGGTCGATTTCACCCTGAGCAGGTCGCGCAACGTGCCGAACGTCTTGCGCTGGTTCCTGATGACCTTGCTCTCGACCTCACCGATGCCCGTCACCTCGACCGCAATCTCGGCCATGCGGCGGGCATTCTCGGGCTTATAGATGGACCAGGCGAGCGCAGTGACGGCTTCATCAATGCGCAGCTGACCGCCGCTTTCGATCTCTCGGGCATATATGGCCATGGCCTCGCGCGCCCGGGCCACGTAAACAGGCACGTGCTCTGCAGGTGCCTGTCCTTCGCGGCCCCCTATGCTTTTTGCGGGCGTGTCTTGCATTCTCTCCCTCGTCTGGATTCAGATAATCGGGATGTGTTGTCTCATTCTGGACATCGGAACGAGCCCGGTCAACTCCTGGTTCGCCACTCGCCTGTGGCGACATGCACGAATGCGTGAAGTTTGGGATCCGCGATTTTGCACGCCGGGGAAACATCAGATAACTGTGGTGCTCGATCGCGAATATCCGGGGTCCATCCCTGGTTTCAGTCTGGAACAGGAGGCCGGGTGAGATATGCGTGAGTCCGGGGAACGCGGGTCAGCGCTCAACAAGGCTCTCGGTGTGCTCGAGGCCATTACGGCTCAGTCACAGCCGATCGGCCTTCCCGACCTGAGCGCGCGGCTGGCACTGCCCCGGCAAACCGTTCATCGCGTTCTGGTCCAGCTCGAGGAAGCGGGCCTCGTCATTCGCGATCCACAGCGTGACCGGTTCTCTGTCGGCCCCCGCCTTTCGGCGCTGGCGCTCAATGCCCTGCAGACCCATAACCAGTCGGCTCCAATCCGCGCGATCCTGCAGCAGCTCGTGGACGACGTCGAGGAGACCTGCAATATCGGCGTCCTCGACGGGCTCGATTTCGTCTACCTCGAACGCATCGAGTGCCATTGGTCGCTGCGCGTGCATCTGCAGGCGGGCAGCAGGGTGCCGGCCCACTGTACCTCGGGCGGGAAGGTCATGCTTGCCCACCTCGACGAAAGCGTGCGCGCGAAGCTCTTCCGCAGCATCACGCTGAAGTCGTTCACGAGCACCTCCATCACGCGCGTATCCGACCTCGAAGCCGACCTAGCCCAGGTGCGGGAGCGCGGCTATGCCGTCAACAACCAGGAGTTCACCGTCGGCATCATCGGCGTTGCCGTTCCGGTAGCCGATCGGCACGGCCGCGTGCTGGCAGCCCTCGCGGTGCATGGGCCGGCGCCGCGGCTGGATCTTGACAGAGCCATCGGGTTCGTACCTCGGCTCAGAGAGGCTGCAGCCGTCATGGCAGACGCATGGACAGCGGACGCTTACGCCGAGGCTAGAGGCCCCCGCGCCCTCGCACGGCCGAGCAAGCCGGTGGCGCCCGCTCGAGGCTAGCTGATCGAGAGATTCGCCAATTCCCGCCCAAGCTGTGGTGAACTTGGAATCGGCACACTCGTCGGTGATTGACAGGCCAAGCACTCGCGTGCCACTCATCGAGACAACATGTCTTGAATTCTGAGACGGCAAGCACTTTTCAGCCGCTTCCAGCGGCGCGTTGCGAGGAAACCGCCCATGACGAGAATGACTCCGAGCGAAGCGTTTGTTGAAACTCTCGTCGCCCATGGCGTCACCGACGTCTTTGGCATCGTCGGCTCCGCGTTCATGGATGCTCTCGATCTCTTTCCCACCGCAGGCATCCGTTTCATCCCGACGGTGCACGAGCAGGGCGCCGGCCACATGGCCGACGGGTACAGCCGCGTATCGGGACGGCACGGCGTCTGCATCGCGCAGAACGGCCCGGGCGTCACGAACTTCGTCACCTCGACCGCGGCCGCCTATTGGGCGCACTCGCCCGTCGTGGTGATCACGCCGGAAACGGGATCGGGCACCATCGGCCTCGGTGGCTTCCAGGAGACCGAGCAGCTTCCGATCTTCTCCAAGATCACCAAGTATCAGGCTCACGTCTCGCGCCAGGACCGCATGGCGGAGCTGACGGCCCGCTGCTTCGATATGGCCATGAGCGAGCGTGGCCCGACGCAGCTCAACATCCCGCGCGACGTCTTCTACGGCGAGGCCGACTACACCATTCCGACGGCCAAGAAGATCGCCCGCGGTCCCGGTGCCGACGAGGCTCTGGACGAAGCAGCCGAGCTGCTGGCGAATGCGAAGTTCCCGGTGATGGTGGCTGGTGGCGGCGTCATCTTCTCGGGTGGTATGGAGGAGGCGAAGGCGCTGGCTGAATACCTGCAGATGCCGGTCGTCAACAGCTATCTGCACAACGACAGCTTCCCGGCCGATCATCCGCTGTGGTGCGGACCGCTCGGCTATCAGGGCTCCAAGGCCGGCATGAAGATCATTGCCGAGGCCGACGTGGTGCTGGCACTCGGCACCCGCCTCGGACCGTTCGGCACGCTGCCGCAGCACGGGCTCGACTACTGGCCGAAGAACGCAAAAATCATCCAGGTCGACACCGACCATCGCATGCTGGGGCTGGTGAAGCAGATCTCGGTCGGCGTCGTGGGTGACGCGAAAGCGGCTGCCAAATCGCTGCACCATCGCCTCGCCAACCGCGATCCCGCCGCCCGGAAGAACGCTTCCGAGCGCATGGCGAAAGTGAAGGCGGAGAAGGACGCCTGGGAAGCCGAGCTCAGCGAGTGGACGCACGAGCGCGATCCGTGGAGCCTCGAGGTCTCGAAGAACTCGCCCAACATGCATCCGCGGCAGATGCTGCGCGAGCTCGAGAAGGCCATGCCGAAGAACGCCATGGTCTCGACCGACATCGGCAATATCTGCTCGGTATCGAACAGCTATCTGCGCTTCAATCAGGCGCCGAGCATGTTTGCCGCGATGAGCTTCGGCAACTGCGGCTATGCCCTGCCGACCATCATCGGCACCAAGGTCGCCCAGCCCAACCGCCCGGCCATCGCCTATGTCGGTGACGGCGCCTGGGGCATGAGCTTCGGCGAAATCCTGACCTGCGTGCGCGAGGACATTCCCGTCACCGCCGTCGTTTTCCACAATGAGCAGTGGGGCGCGGAGAAGAAAAACCAGGTCGACTTCTACAACAACCGCTTCGAGGGCGGGAACCTGAAGAACCCGAGCTGGGCGGAGGTGGCCCGCTCGCTGGGCGCCGAGGCGGTCACGGTGCGCAATCTCGGGGACATTGGCGAAGCGCTCGAGAAGGCCGTCGACGCGCAGATGAAGAACGGCAAGACCACCGTAATCGAAATGATGGTGACCCAAGAGCTCGGAGATCCATTCCGCCGCGACGCTCTGAAGAAGCCGAAGCGGATGCTCGACAAGTACAAGCACACGAACGTCGACTGAGCGGCCGCGCCCCGAAAGCGCGTTCGTAATCCGGTCTCACAGGCTGCCGCGCGGCAGCCTGTTTGCTGTTACCCTCCTCTCCAGCCGAACCAGCCACCTTCAAAAGCCGCCGGCAGCCATCAGCTTGCCCGCTGGAACCGCGGTTCCAGGCCAGAGTTCTTGCGCACCTGGAGCATTTTCACCGTCTGGGTCAATCTACCCGAGCAGGATCTGCTCTAGCGTTTGCCATAAGCAGGTGCGGCATGGCTCAGAACCTCGGAAGCGGATCCGGACGGACTCCAATTGTGCCGTCCAACGGATTGCACGCGAGCCGGCCGCGAACCGCGCTCGCTCCCCTATCAATTCGCTGGACGATCGGCGATGTTCATCCGCGAGGATTCCAGTCGCTGAGGCTATCGCTCCTCGGTGCATGGAAAGTGTTCGGGTCCTCAGCGAGCTACACCGTTTGCGTGAACACGCTGTCGCCTGATGATGCCGCCCGCAGGGTTGGTCCCCTTCCGCATGATGTCATCTGGCAAGCGGTCTCTCACAACGACCTCCCCGCGTTCATCCGTCGTCAGATCGACGGCGGCATGGCCGAAGGCGTGGCCTGGAAACTGGCGGCTTTGCGCCTTCATCCCGAACGCCGCGAGCTCGCACTGGATAACGACTGCATTCTGTGGGCCCTGCCTGACGCACTCAGGCGATGGCTCACGAGTGATGGTGCCTTCGTGATTGCGGAAGACGTTCGTTGTGCCTTCGGCCAGTTCCAGAACGAGCTGCTGGAGCCGCGCAACAGTGGAATTGTCGGGCTGCCATCAGCCTTCGATTATGAAGCGGCCCTCCAGCAGACGATCGAGCGGCGCCCTGTCTTTCTGAACTCCGAGCTCGATGAGCAGGGGCTCCAGGCGCTTACGCTCGCGCGTCAGCGCCATTGCCTCGTTGTTTCGACGCAGGACGTCAGCATCTGCTCGCCCTTCCACCCCGGCACCCGCGCATTTGGCCGTTGCGGCGCCCACTTTATCGGCCTCAACGCGCGCCACATCCCGTGGAGCTACTTCGATCGTGCGGCAGATGAATGGATCGAGGAGCACTGGGCAATGTCCCGCCCTGCCCTGGAGCGCCTGGTCCAGACCGAGGCCGACGCGCAGAACGAAAAAGGCCGGAGCATCGCTGCCCCGGCCAGTGGCACTGTCAGTGGGGGCTACTGACCAGTTCCAAAGTTGTAATTCAGCCCGAGCCGGAACACGTCGAACGCGAGCGATGCAGGGAAGCTGTCCGTGACGTGGACGGCCCCGCCACTCGTTCTGCCAACGAAGCGATAGTCCTCCTTGCCGAGATCCACGTGCAGCCATTCAGCGCGCACCATCCAGCGATCCGCCAGCAGGAGTTCGCCTCCCGCACCCGCGGCCCAGCCCAGGTGGTTCTCGTCAGCAGAAGCCCTGGCTGTCACGTCGGTGAACGGAGGCGTATTCGTATCGACTACGGTCAGGTCTGAATTGGCCCGCCCCCAGGCAAAACCGCCCGTGCCGTAAAGCAGCAGCCGCGGGGTGACCAGGTAGCCGACGCGGCCGCGCACCGTGCCGAAGAGCTCCAGATCGTTGTCGATATCCCACGCTGGGGACTCGTTTGCCGGGTATGGAAAGAACCGGCCTTTGTCGTTGAGGTCCGCCCAGCTCACGTCGGCCTCGACGCCCCAGACGAATGCCCCGTGCTGGCGGTTGAAGCCGACCTGCAGCCCTCCGAGCCAGCCGTCGTCGTCGAGGCTTTTGCCCGACCGATCGAACCCGTCATCGGGCGCAGCCTTGGAATACGCCATATTGCCATCCCAGCGGCCGGTGACCCATCCGGCATGCGCGCCGAAGTAGAGACCAGACCAGCTCGGCGGGGCGACAAGGACCGGTTCGTCCTTGAGCGAACCGTAAGGGATGCCACCAAGATCTGCCGCGTTGGCAGCACCCGCGCACGCGACCAACGCAACTAATGACATACTAAACCGCATCATTTCCCCTCCAAGTTGCAAGCCACCTCTATAGCGCGGGGCCCGCATTCGAGTCTCGGTGGCTCGTGCGAACTTCCGAGGGGCGTTGCTCAGATGCGACAGGAATGGAGGTCAGAAGACATGATCTTTGCACTTCGTGTGCAAAAGTTGTGCAAAAACCAGCTTGGCAACCACCGGAGACCGGTTCTGCCCCCATCAACTTGCCAAAGCACAACCAATTTTTGAGTGTGCCGGTCACCGATGCCTTAAGAGGCATTGCCAACAACAGCGCTGCCAGCGCAAGCAGTCCGTCCTCGATGAAGAGTTTTTCCAGGTACAAGCCGTAATCGTGGCTCGTGCGAGGCAGCTCGGGGACGGATGTCTCGACGGACGTGGAAAGTAGGTTTTGCCTTCGACAAGCAGCACACTCACATGTCCACGCTCAGCATTCATCAGTCGGCGACATCGCCGGGCCAGATGTCATTCACCCCGACATCGTGTGGCAGTCACCTGCGAAGTGCCCGGCTGCCTGCCGACTTTCCTCAAAGCGATCAACAATAAGCTCAAGGCACTTGATGCGACGATCCTCTACACGATGGAAATCCCGGATCTTCTCATGCC
>JAEVZQ010000088.1 GCA_023392135.1 Pseudomonadota bacterium
TTGTCGCCGATGGTGGCGACCATGTCACCTTCCGCCGGGACACAGATCTTCGCCTCGTCGGGCTCGGTGACGTTCAGGACCTGGCGGCCCTTGCGCGTGGAGGCGACCACCTCGTCCTCGGGCACGATGAACCCATGGCCGCTGGTCGCCGCGACGAGCAGCTTGCGACCGGGCTGATGGACGAAGAGCTCCAGCACGTCGTGGTTCTCCTCGAGGTCGACCATCAGCCGGACCGGCTCGCCGTGGCCGCGGCCACCCGGCAACTCGTTGCCCGAGAGCGTGAAGAACCGGCCGTTGGTCGCGAAGACGATGAGCTTGTCGGTGGTGAAAGCCCTGACAGCCCGCTTCAGCCGGTCGCCCTGCTTGAAGTCGAGCTTCGAGACGTCTTCCAGATGGCCTTTCAAGGCCCGGATCCAGCCCTTCTCCGACAGAATGACCGTAATCGGCTCTTTCTCGACCATCGCCTGCTCGAGATCGACCTCGATCTCCGGCGGCTCGGCGAACGACGTGCGGCGGCGCCCGAGATCCGTCTTTTTAGAGTATTGCTCGCGCGTCGCGCGGACCTCCTCGGCGATCCTCGACCACTGCAGGTCTTCGGACTTGAGGAGCTTCTGCAGATCGCGGCGCTCATCCGAAAGGCGGTCGTGCTCGGCCTTGATCTCGATTTCCTCGAGCTTGGACAGGGCGCGTAAGCGCAGGTTCAGAATCGCCTCGGCCTGCACCTCGGTCAGCTTGAACCGCGAGATGAGTTTCGCCTTCGGCTCATCTTCGAAGCGGATGATCCGGATCACCTCGTCGATGTTGAGGTAGGCGATGAGATAGCCGTCGAGCACTTCCAGCCGGTGCTCGATCTTGCGCAGCCGGAACTGCGACCGGCGGACGAGGACCTCCTTGCGGTGCTCCAGCCACTCCCGCAGCACATCGCGCAGCGACAGGACGTTCGGGATCTGGCCGTGCGACAGCACGTTCATGTTGAGGCCGAAGCGGACCTCGAGCTCGCTGAGCCGGAACAGGCTCTCCATCATCAGCACGGGATCGACGGTTCGGCTTTTCGGCTCGAACACGAGCCGTACTTCCTCCGCCGACTCGTCGCGCACGTCAGCAACCAGCGGCAGCTTCCGCTCCTGGAGCAGCTCGGCGATTTTCTCGACGAGCTTTGACTTCGGCACCTGGTAGGGAATCTCGGTGACGACGACCTGATAAGTGCCGCGCCCCGTATCCTCGCGATGCCATTTGGCGCGCAGCCGGAACCCGCCGCGGCCGGTCCGGTAGGCCTCGATGATCGAGTCACGGGGCTCGACCAGCACGCCGCCCGTCGGGAAGTCCGGTCCGGGCACGAACTCGACCAGCTTCTCGATCGAGGCATTCGGGTGCTTGATGAGGTGCAGGAGCGCGTTGCACAGCTCCTCGACGTTGTGTGGGGGAATGTTCGTCGCCATTCCGACGGCGATGCCCGACGAGCCGTTCGCCAGCACGTTGGGGAAGTTGGCCGGCAGGACGACCGGCTCCTCGTCCTCGCCGTTGAAGGTCGCCCGGAAGTCGACCGTCTCCTCGTCGATGCCCTCGAGCAGCCGGATTGCGGTCTCGGAGAGCCGCGCCTCGGTGTAGCGGTAGGCTGCTGCGTTATCACCGTCGATGTTGCCGAAGTTACCCTGCCCATCGACCAGCGGATAACGCTGCGCAAAGTCCTGTGCGAGGCGGACCAGTGCGTCGTAGACCGCCTGATCGCCGTGCGGGTGATACTTACCGATGACGTCGCCAACCACGCGGGCGCATTTCTTGTATGCGGCGTCCGGGTCGAGACGTAGCTCGCGCATGGCATGCAGGATGCGCCGGTGTACCGGCTTTAGACCGTCGCGCACGTCGGGCAATGCGCGGCCCATGATGGTGGACAGCGCATAGGACAGGTAGCGCTCTTCGAGCGCCTCCTTGAGATTTATGGGCTCGATGGGGCCTGGGCCGGGCAGAATCGGTTTTGTGGTCATGGATGCTGGTTAGCGGAGCGCCATTTCGCCCTCAAGTGCCGCAGGGCCACACCCGGTTGCGGGGCTGCAGGCGCGCACCGCTCCTCAATATCTAGGCTAGGTTGAGCCAGATTTAGGACGCGTTCACGTCAAATTCATCTGGCAAGCGCTAGGAACCGGACGGATTCGTCGAGAATCGACGCGTCGCCGCCTTGTGTGGCGGCCAGGCACTTTGTCCGACCGGGCGATCAACTCGAGAATGGTGATCACCATGTTCAGGAAGCTCGCTTATCCGTTCATGGCGCTGTCGTTGATGTTCGCTATCGCGGCCGTGGCTTCGCAGCCGGCGGAAGCCGGTCGCGGAGGGCGTGGAGCAGCCTTCGTCGGCGGCACGCTACTGGGTCTCGGCATCGCCGGAGCCATCGCGCACGGGCGCGGCCCCGTCTACTACGACGACTATGGCGGCTGCTACAAAGGCCGCCTGCGCTGCAAGTGGGTCGAGGGGCCGTGCTATTACAACAGATATGGTGACTACGTCTGCCGTCGCGGCCACGAGAGGTGCTGGCGGCCGACCTACTGCGATTGACATCTGTTCAATTCGAGCTTTGGGCGCCGAACCTCATGGTCGGCGCCTTTTAACATTTCAGAGCTGGGGTACAGCTTTCAGCGGGTGCTGCCCCGGTGCATTGCGGCGGTATGGAGGACGACGGCAGCCGCAATCGAAACGTTGAGGCTGGACAGCGGCCCTGGCGTGGTGATGCGGCACAGACGATCGCAGCTTTCCTTGGTAAGCTGGCGCAACCCCTTCCCCTCGGCTCCAAGAACCAGAGCAATCGGTCCGGTCAGCGGCTGATCCTCGATCGTTTCCGAGGCCGTGCCGTCCAGGCCAATGCGAACGCAGCCGAGCTCTCCCAGCTCGGCGAGTGCCCGCGCGAGGTTCTGAACCAGTGCCACTGGTACGAGATCGAGCGCGCCCGAGGCGCTTTTTGCGAGTGTGCCTGTGAGCGGGGGGCTTTGGCGACGGGTCATGACAAGGCCAGCTGCACCGAACGCCGCCGCAGAGCGCAGGACAGCGCCGACATTGTGCGGGTCGGTGACCTGGTCGAGCACCAGAATGGGACCTCGGTCCGCCAGCGGTGCCAGCTCCTCGAGAGAGGACTCCGGCAGCAGCTCCGTCTCGAGCAGGGCACCCTGATGCACTGTGTCAGGCCCCAGGCGGCGGTCGAGGTCGCGCGGGGTGACGCGCTCCGCCGTGACGCCGCGCGCGGTAGTCGCCTCGGCGAGGCGGCGCTCGGCATTCTCAGTGAGGAACAGCCGGCCGATAGCACGGCCAGGATTACGCAGAGCCGTCTCCACGGCATGGATCCCATAGAGCAGGACAGGACCGTCCTGCGGCTCACGCCGGCGATCCCGACGGGGCTCTGGCATAATTCGGCCTCAGTGCTTACCTTAACTTGCATCGTATGATTTCCCGCTGTATGTCCTGCGGGCCGCCGAACCTACGCGCAACGCTACGTTTTTCAATTGACAATTGACCCAGTCGTCACGATAAAACGCAGCGTTGCCCTGCTGGAGACGGCGGGGCAATTTCGTTTGACTCCATGGCCGGGTCCCGGAGGGGTGCCCGAGTGGCTAAAGGGGACGGACTGTAAATCCGTTGGCTATGCCTACGCTGGTTCGAATCCAGCCCCCTCCACCAGCTCGGATGTGGATCGCGATGTAAGTCGGGTGCGGGTGTAGCTC
>JAEVZQ010000100.1 GCA_023392135.1 Pseudomonadota bacterium
GCCTTCCTCAGCCGCGGGGCTCCGCTCCGTGCCTCTCGGGGCGAGACCGGAATTTAACCATCACTGTTAGGACTTGTCGCGCCGGGCTCGATGTTGCATGCCCTACGACTCTCAGGGGGTCAGGGGGCTGCACGTTGCAATACAGAAGCGAGGTCGACGGGCTGAGAGCCGTGGCCGTGGTGCCCGTCGTGCTGTTTCACGCTGGGGTCAGCGGGTTCAGCGGCGGGTTCATCGGCGTCGATGTATTCTTCGTGATCAGCGGGTTTTTGATCACCTCTCTCATCCTGCACGAGAAGAAGCAGGGCACATTCACCCTGAGGTCGTTCTACGAGCGTCGCGCGCGCCGCATTCTGCCAGCCCTGTTCTTCGTCGTGCTGGCGTGCCTTCCAGCCGCTTACCTCTGGATGATGCCGGAACAGATCAAGGCATTCGGCGCGAGCGTACTGTCCGTCGTCTTCTTCGTTTCGAACTTCGTCTTCTATGCGCAGAGCGGCTACTTCGATCAGGCCTCCGAGCTGAAGCCGTTACTCCATACCTGGAGCCTCGCCGTCGAAGAGCAGTTCTACATTCTCTTCCCGCTCCTACTTCTTGTGCTCTGGCATTACTCCTACCGGACTCTCCTGCCGATCTTCGGTCTGCTCTTTGCGATCAGCCTCCTTCTTGCGCAGACCGGCGGCAATTTCGACTCGCAGCGGACGATCCAGGCTACCCAGTGGTCCTGGCAAAACCTGCCTTCGTGGGGCTTCTACCTGCTGCCGGCGCGCTTCTGGGAGCTGATGCTGGGCGCGATCATCGCCGTCGTCGAGTTCCAGTACGGGATCTCCCGGCTGGTGCGCAGCCAGCTCCTCGCCCAGGCGACGAGCCTCGTCGGCCTCGCGCTCATCTGCTATGCGGTGGTGGCCTTCGACCAGACCACGCCCTATCCCAGCATCTATACACTCATTCCGACGCTCGGCGCGGGCCTCGTGATCGCGTTCGGCCGCGAGGCGACGCTGGCGCACAGGCTGCTGTCGTTCCGGGTGATCGTCGGGCTGGGCCTCATCAGCTATAGCACCTACCTCTGGCACCACCCGCTCTTCGCCTTCGCCCGCATCTGGAGCCTCGATCAGCCGAGCCAGGAGGTGTTTCTGGCGCTCGCTGCGCTGTCGGTCCTGCTGGCCTACGCCACCTGGGCGCTGGTCGAGCAGCCGTTCCGCAACCGGGCGCGCATGGATGTCAGGACTGTCGTTCGCTCCTCAATGGTCGCCGCCGCCATCCTCGTCACCTTCTTCGCCGGCACGCGCCTTACCAAGGGCTTCGAGTACCGCTTCCCGACAGACCAGTTCATGGCGGATGTGCCAGTGGACGACACCAAGTGCCGCAACAAGACCGACGATCCGCGCAACGCGTGCAGCTTCGGCACGGGCGAGCCGACCGTCGCCCTCATTGGCGACAGCCACGCCCGCGCGCTCGTCAAGGCGCTCGGCTATGCGCTAGGCCAGAAGGGCACCGCGGTGCTCGACATGCACGAGGCCGGCTGCCCGCCCGTACGGCATTTCCTGAGGCTCTACACGGGCGACCGTTGCCGCATCCAGGATGCGACGTTCGATTATCTCCGGGAGCTCGGCGGGATAAAGTATGTCGTCATCGCCAGCCGCTGGGCGCCGAAGTTCGAGTTCACGCGCTTCGATAATCAGGAGGGCGGCATCGAGCTCGGCACACCGACGGTCTTTTTCCCTGACATCGAGCGGGCCGGCCGCGAAATCACGCTGAGCGAGGCTATTTCGGAGGCCGTCAACGAGCTCCTGAGCCTCGGTAAGACCGTCATTCTCGTCTATCCGATTCCGGAAGTCGGCTGGGACGTTCCCAACTACATGGCCAAGCTGAAGATGCGCGGCCTGCTCACGGACGACATGAGCACCAGCTTCGCCGTCTTCAAGCGCCGCAACGCGCAAGCCCTCGCCGCGCTCGACGCCATTGGCGAGCATCCAAAGCTCTATCGGGTTTATCCCGAACGCCTCTTCTGCAACACCGTCCGCGAAGGCCGCTGCATGGCCTCGCTGGGCATGAAGGCCTTGTATTACGACACGAACCACCTGAGCAGCCTGGGCGCGAGCATGGTGGTGAGGGAGATCATGGAGAGGATCGATGGGCCGAAGTGAGTGGACCTTCAGCGCTCACTTGTCCCACTTCCCTTCGTCCAGCCCCAGCAGCGCCCATGTCCGCCGCATATGATCCGGCAGCGGGGCGGTTACGTCGATCTTGCCGCCGCCGGGATGGGGCAGGACGAGGCGGCGTGCGTGGAGGTGGAGCTTGGGCTCGATGTCCTCCAGCGGCAGGTCGAGGCCGCCTTCGTACTTGTTGTCAGCGACGATTGGATGGCCGATGAGCGCCATGTGCGCGCGGAGCTGATGCTGGCGCCCGGTGACCGGCTTCAGCGAAACCCAGGCAGCCTTGGTGCCGACGCGGTCGATCACGGAATAATGTGTCGTCGCGTGCATGGCCTTGTCCTGCTCGCCAGGCAGTGCCTTGCGGACGCGGTCGCCCTCGGGACCGGCGGCCTTCACGAGCGCGGCTTCGACCTTGCCCTGCGGTGGCTTCGGCACGCCCTTCACGAGCGCCCAATAGGTCTTGGCGGCGGAGCGGGTCTGGAAGATGCGGCCGAGCTTGGCGGCGCCATCACGATGCTTGGCGACGAGCAGAACTCCGGTCGTGTCGCGGTCGAGCCGGTGAACGAGCCGTGGCCGGTCGCCGAAGCGGTCGGCCATCCCAGCCAGCAGGCCGTCGATGTGCTGCTTCGTGCCCGTGCCGCCCTGCACGGCGATGCCGAACGGCTTGTTGAGCACGAGCACGTCGTCGTCCTCGTAGAGGATCATGCGCTCGATGAAGTCGCGGTCGGCCTTGGAGAGCCCCGGCGGCGGCACCACGGAGGGTGGTCGTTTCGCCGGCGTTCGGACCGCTTTCGGAACACGCACCTGGGCGCCTGCTTCGAGCCTGTCGTTGGCCTGCGCGCGGCGGCTGTCGACTCTCACCTGGCCGGTGCGCAAAAGCTTCTGCAGGTACGTGTAGGTGACATCCGGGAAGTGGATGCGGAACCAGCGGTCGAGCCTCAGCCCTGTCTCGTCGCGCTTCACGGTGAGCGTCTCGACGCGGTCGCTCGCGGACTTGGCTGGCGGAGCTTTCGTGGTCATGGCATCACAGCCCGGGCAACGGCGAGACCAGCCCAACAGGCCAGTATCGAGAGGACAACGGAGGAAGCCGCGTACAGCACTGCCGTACCCGCCTCTGTGCGCTCCACCAGCCCCATCAAATCCAGCTAAAATGCCGAGAAGGTCGTGAACCCGCCGAGGAAGCCGGTGATCAGGAAAATGCGCAACCCGACGGTTTCCGGCCAGCGCTCGAGAAACAGCGCCGCGAGCACCCCGATAAGTAGCGAGCCGGCGACGTTCACTGTGAGCGTGGACCAGGGGAAACCGCTGCTCCACCAGCGTGTGATTTCGACATAGGTGAGATAGCGAGCACCTGCGCCGAGGGCACCCCCGGCACATGCGAGCAGGAAAAGCTTCATAAGGTCGGTCCCGATTGCCCGGGCGAGATATAAGCGGCCCGGACCGGGAGGGCAAAGGCGGGTTTTGCCAGCGGGAAAATCAAGGCTCGCTCTGCGACGTCTCGAAGTTGCCGAGCCACCAGCCGATCGTCCAACCGATGGCGAGGGCGAGGAGGTTCACGCCCATGAACACCATGGAGTGCAGGTCGGCGACCTCGTCCGGGCTTTCGAAGGACATGTGGTCGACAACCCAGGTCGCGATCGGCGAGCTCACGAATACGGTCGCTGCTGCCGCAATGACGATCGCGAAGATCATCGCGATGAGATACCGCATCAGGTGTGCTCCCCTCGAGCCCCGTTTATTGCTTCTCTTCCTCGTCCGGAGGAAGATATGCCTTTGCCGCGCGTGAGGATCAGAGGACGAAAACTCCAATTCCGCCTCACTTCACCTCCCAAAACCAGATCTCGCGCGCTTCGGCGTAGTTGGAGTAGTAGCCGAGCCAGGAGAACCATTCCATCAGCCACTTCGCGGACGAACGGTAGCCGTTCCAGACGTCGATGTGATCGCCGGTCGGACGACCTACGGGGTCGGAGCTGCGGCGCCAATAATCCTGTATGAAGATCATGCCGGTGCGGCCGAAAATCTTCGGATAGAAGTGCGACGCATCAGTGCCGGTGATGATTTCGCGCGGGCCGACGCCGGGCAGGCTCGCCCGGGCAATGACGTTCGCGAGCTGGGTGGCGTTGATGAAATGCATCTCCTCGCGCGGGTGCACCGAGCAATGGGCGGCCCCGGGCAGCTGCCCCGCCGTCACGCCGGCCCGCTTTAGTGCCACGCTCATGCGGATCGCGCACTGGTTGGAGAAAACCGGAAAACCCTTGGCGACCGGAGTGCCTTCGAGATTCGTCAGATCATGAGGTGCAATGCACGGCGCCTGGACAGACTCGTTGATCGGATGTCCGCGCCACAGGTCCCGGAACGCGACCATGATCCCCTCCCCTTTTCAAGGTGAGGCGCAGACTACACCAGATGCGCCGGGGGCGAACAGTCCCAACCAACTGCACTTGCGAGCATGCAGCCCGCGTACAGCGGCTCACTTTTCCTGGCGCCACCGGCGCAGCTCGGTGAAGTAGGCAAGGCGCTTGCGAACCTCACGCTCGAACCCGCGCTCCGGCGGGTCGTAGAATTGCTGACGGCCCATACCTTCCGGAAAATAATCCTGTCCGGAAAACCCTTCAGGTGCATCGTGGTCGTACTCGTATCCGGCGCCGTAGCCCTCGTCGGCCATCAGTCTGGTCGGCGCATTCAGGATATGCTTCGGCGGGCTGAGACTGCCGCCTTCCTTCGCGGCGCGTATGGATCGCTTGTACGCGACGTAGGCGCCATTCGATTTCGGAGCGACCGCCAGGTAGATCGTCGCTTGCGCCAGGGCCAGCTCACCCTCCGGGCTGCCGAGGAAATCGTAGACGTCCTTCGCCGCGAGCGCCTGCACGACCGCCTGCGGATCGGCAAGACCTACGTCCTCGATGGCCATCCGCACCAGGCGCCGGGCGAGAAACAACGGGTCCTCGCCGGCATCGAGCATGCGCGCGAGCCAGTAGAGCGCAGCATCGGGATCGGAGCCGCGTACGGCTTTATGCAAAGCGCTGATGAGATTGTAGTGGCCGTCGCGGGACTTGTCGTAGAGGGGAGCGCGGCGCTGCACGAGGCCGGTCAACGCCTCTCTCGACAGGGGCGCTGCACCGACCGGAACGGCCGCGAAGACCTCCTCGGCAAGGTTCAGCACGGACCGGCCGTCGCCATCGGCCATGGCGATGAGGGCAGCGCGGGCCTCCTCGTCGACTGGCAGCGGCCGGCCCTCCTCGGCCTCTGCGCGGCGCAGCAGCTCCGAGAGCGCCGCATCGTCGAGCCGGTGGAACACGAGGACTGCCGCGCGCGACAGCAGGGCCGCATTGAGCTCGAACGACGGGTTCTCCGTCGTCGCACCGACCAGCGTGATCGTGCCGTCCTCCATGTGCGGCAGGAAGCTGTCCTGCTGCGAGCGGTTGAAGCGGTGGATCTCGTCGATGAACAGCAG
>JAEVZQ010000148.1 GCA_023392135.1 Pseudomonadota bacterium
GTGTCGCCCTCGGCGTGATGGTGATCACCGCCGTCGGCGCGCTGACGGACTCGCTGCGGCGCGGGTTCGAGCAGCAGGGTGAGCTGTTGCTGGGCGGTGATGTCGTGCTGTCGCGCGCACACCGTCCGGCGGAGCCAGGCGAGCGGACCTGGATCAATGCGCAAGGACGGGTCGCCGAAATGGCGACCATGCGGACCATGGCGCGGCGGGCAGACGGCCAGGATCAGTCCCTGGTGGAGATGAAGGGCGTCGATGCGGCATATCCGCTGGTCGGGGCGGTGCAGATGCAGGGTGGCGCCGGCTTCTCCGACGCTATCCATAGGAACGGCGGTGCCGTGGTGGCGCCGATTCTTCTGGAACGGCTCGGACTGAAGGTCGGGGACAGTCTGTCCCTCGGTGCCATCACGCTGCCGATCACCGGCGTCGTGGAAGACGAGCCGGACAGCATCACCGACAATCTGACCTACGGCCCGCGGGTTTTCGTCTCGCTCGAAACATTGCAGCGGACCGGCCTCGTGCAACTCGGCAGCCTCGTGCGCTGGCGGTATGCCATGAAGCTGGCGGACGGCCGTGCAAGCGAGGAGCAGTTGGCGCGATTTCGCGATCAACTCGCGTCCGCCCTTCCGGAGAACGGCTTCACGGTGCGGGACCGGCGCGATCCCTCGCCGCGCGTCACGCGCTCGCTCGATCGTCTGCGCCAATTCCTGACCCTGCTCGGGCTGACGGCGTTGCTGGTCGGTGGCGTGGGAGTCGCGAATGCCGTCGCGGCCTTCATCGACCGCCGGCGCAAGGTCATCGCCACATTCAAGAGCCTCGGTGCCACCAGCGGGATGATCTTCGGCGTCTTCCTGACCCAGGTGCTGCTGATCGCCGCCATCGGCGTCATCATCGGCCTTGTGCTGGGCTACCTCGTCCCGGTGGCCGCGAATGCGATCTACGGCGATGCCCTGCCGATCCGCGCCGCCGTGACGATCAGCCCGTGGAGCATCCTCTCGGCAGCGGCTTACGGCTTCCTCGTCGCTCTGCTTTTCACGCTTTGGCCGCTGGGCCGGGCGGAGCTGGTTCGCGCGGGCGTGCTGTTCCGGGATGAAGTGGCCCCCGAGCCGGTCAGGCCCCGGCCACGCGTGATCGCATTGACGGCCGCCACGATCGCGGCGCTCGTGCTGTTCGTGGTGCTGTCATCGGAGGTCAAGTGGATCGCGATCAGCTTCTGCCTGGGGCTGGTGGCGGTGTTCGCTCTCTTCGCCGGGCTGGGCGTGCTGGTGACGATAGCGGCGCGCCGGGTGCCGCGCTCGCGTATTCCGGAGATCGCATTGGCGATCGGCAATCTCGGAGCACCCGGTGGCCTCACGCGATCCATCGTCCTTTCGCTCGGCGCGGGGCTATCGCTGCTTGTAGCCGTTGCGCTGACCGATGCGTCCATGGTTCGGGAGCTGACGACCCACCTTCCCGAAACGAGCCCCACATACTTCGTACTCGACATTCGAAAGGACCAGGCAACCGACTTCCGCCAGCTCGTCGACCGCGTCGCCCCGGGCCCCGAGCTGCACGATGCGCCGATGCTGCGGGGCCGGATCGTGCAGCTTGGCGGCAGACCGGTTGACCAGATCAAGCCGGCGCCCGAGGCCGAATGGGTGCTGACGGGCGATCGTGGGCTGACCTATTCGGAGGATGTGCCCGAAGGCTCGCGCGTGGTCGCGGGCGCGTGGTGGCCTGCCGACTACGACGGCGCGCCGCTCGTCTCGTTCGAGGCGGAGCTGGCCGGGCATTTGGGCGTCGGCCTCGGCGACACCGTTACTGTTAACGTGCTCGGCCGAAACATCACAGCGCGCATCGCGAGCCTGCGCGAGGTGAAATGGGAGTCGCTCGCCATCAACTTCGTAATGGTATTCTCGCCGAATGCCCTCAGGGCGGCGCCGCACAACCTGTTGGCGACCATCACCCTGCCGCCGGATGTGAGCCTCTCGAAGGATGCGGAGTTGGCTCGCACGATCTCGAATACTTTCCCGTCCGTCACCGCCATCCGCGTGAAGGATGCAATCGATGCCTTCAGCGAGCTGTTCGGAAAGGTGATGACGGCTGTTCGCGTGGCCGGAAGCATTACCTTGATCGCGGGCGCTCTCGTGCTCGCTGGGGCGCTGGCGACGGCTCAGCGTCGCCGCATCAAGCAGGCCGTCATCCTGAAGACGCTGGGAGCGATCAGGCGCCGAATTCTCGTGTCTCACTTCGTGGAATACGCCGTTCTCGCTACGGTCACGGCTGCGGTGGCGGCGGTACTCGGGACGGTGTCCGCGTGGATCGTCGTCACTCACGTGATGGAGATCGAGTTCACATTTTCGTCAACTGCCGTGGCCAGTGCGCTGGCGCTCGCACTTTTGCTGGTCATGGGATTTGGCGGTTTAGGTACTTGGCAAGTCCTCAGAGCGCCGGCTGTGCCGTATTTGCGCACAGATTGAGATTAGATGAGGCATAGGCCCAGCCAAAGCCTGTGCTCTTGTACCGCAGGGCCTCAAATTCATAACTTTTGTGACTGGGATATGATCGGTGCGCGCCGCCTTGAAAGCGATAGCGGCACAGGTCATATTGCAAACACTGGTTTTTAGGTGCTCGCAGCAGCGGTCAAGGGATCGACAATGGCTCAATACGACAACAGGTATGCGCAAGCCGGCACCGCCGCCCGAACGGGCGTAGCGGTCGACGAGGGCCTCCGCGCGTACATGCTATCGGTTTACAACTACATGGCGGCGGGCGTGGCCCTCACCGGCATTGCCGCCTACCTGGTGTTCAGCGCTGCGGTCACGAATGATCCCGGCGCTGCCGTCGCCCGCCTGGGCAACGGCACCATGCTCACCGAGTTCGGCCGCACGATGTACGTGAGCCCGCTGCGCTGGGTGCTGATGCTGGCGCCGCTCGGCTTCGTATTCTTCCTGTCCATGCGCGTCTACCAGATGAGCGTCAGCGCGGCGCAGATCACCTTTTGGCTGTTTGCTGCAGTCATGGGCGCATCGCTGTCGACGATCTTCCTCGTCTATACGGGTGCTTCGATCACGCGTGTGTTCTTCATCACCGCGGCGGCATTCGGCGGCCTCAGCCTTTGGGGCTATACGACCCGCAAGGATCTGTCCGGCTGGGGCACGTTCCTGTTCATGGGCCTGATCGGCATCATCATTGCCGCCCTGGTGAACCTGTTCCTGGCGTCGAGTGCGCTTCAGTTCGCCATCTCGGTCATCGGCGTGCTGGTCTTCGCCGGTCTGACCGCCTATGACACGCAGCGGATCAAGGACGGCTACTTCGAGATCGCCGGTAATGCCGAGCTCGCCGCAAAGATGGCCGTCATGGGTGCGCTGAGCCTGTATCTCGACTTCATCAACATGTTCACCTCGCTGCTCTACCTGTTCGGTCAGCGCGAGTAACGAACGATCGGCCGATCTGGCTGCACGACAAGGGCCCCGCTCAGTCGGGGCCCTTTTCGTTTGGATGTTGCGCTCTGCTTTTTTGACAGAAGCCGCGTAGCTAAGATGGTGCCCTTAGCTGCGCGAGGCTTCTCCCATGCCGGAAATGAAACTGAGGTCAGCGACGCTGGAAGACATTCCCGTCATTACGGCGATCTACTGCCCCGCTGTCATCCTCGGAACTGCGAGCTTCGAGCTGGAACCCCCCACCGAAGACGAGATGCGGCGACGCTTCGAGGCGATCACCGGCAGCGGGTATCCTTATCTCGTGGCGGAAATCGGCGCCGCGGTCGCCGGCTACGGTTATGCCGGTGCATTCCGGCCGCGGCCCGCGTATCGGTTCACCGTCGAGAACTCGATCTACGTGGCGCCGGATCATCAGGGAAAAGGGGTGGGTAGAGCGCTGCTTGCCAGATTGATCGAGGTCTGCACGGGGCAAGGATTCCGGCAGATGATCGCAATCATCGGCGATTCCGGGCAGCGAGCTTCCATCGGACTGCACCGCTCGCTTGGATTCACGTTCAGCGGAACGGCGCACTCGGTCGGCTACAAGCACGGCCGCTGGCTCGATACGGTCATGATGCAGCGGACGCTTGGTGATGGGGACCGGACCCCACCGCCCGACCCAAGCGACCGGACCAGGTGAGCGAGCCGGGGGGAGCTTTTTCCGAATTTTCGGAAGCGGCAGCAGCGGTCACTCCCTTTCACCTCTCCCAGGGGGAGAGGTCGGCCCGAACGGCCGGGTGAGGGGTTGCAAGACTGGCACTGGTCCGCTTTCAGTGCCCCACCAGCCGCAGCTTGCCTTCCAGCACGTGCAGAACGCGCCGCAGGTCGTGGCCGCGCTTCAGCACCATCCCGCCGGCGGCGATGACGCTATAGGCGCCCTGTTTCCTCGCCAGCTTGGGGTTCTTTTCGATGCGGTAGAGCGGACATTCGCTCGCTTTTCGGAAGATCGAGAACACGGCCCTGTCGCGCCCCATGTCGATGGCGTAGTCACGCCATTCCCCGGAGGCGACTTTTCGGCCGTAAATTGCGAGGATGTCATCGAGCTCGCGGCGATCGAAGAAAATGGCCGGAGCGGCCCCCCCTTGTTGGGACTGCAGTGGACCAGGAGATGAGTTGCCCGCCTGGCGCGGGCGAAAGGCTATCGGCTCAGAATCGCTCAAAGCGCGCCTCCTTTTGTTTCTCTCAATGTTGCTTGGCGTCAGGGGAAATTCAAGCGCGGCCCTCCTGTCGCAGCCTGATTGTAACAAATAGCAACAAAAATCACGAAGCGGCCACAGTCCTACCAACGGGACGCCAGATTGATGGGTATGATGTCCATTGTTGCCCCTGGGCCCGGTCCAACCGCTCGGAGCTCTTTCCCCCAAAGACCCCCCGAGCTTTCCCCCTTTGGACCGGGCCATCTTCTCTTCGCGCGCGTATTCCTGCCCGGTGGCAGCCCCAGAAAAGCCGCGGTATCGCCGCGAATCAGAAACAGCTTGAAACTGTTGCCCCGGCCCGGTCCTCAGGCTTGACTTCGGGATTTCAGCCCCCAAGCTGCCGAAGGCGCGTACCTGAACCGGGCCACTTTTCGTTTTCTCGAGAGCTCGGTGGCCGCGCAGCCTTAACGGTAGGTAACTGAGACGATAGCCTGCACTTGCAGGATCCCGCGGTGCCGATCTAGAACCAGCCGCTCAAAATCAGAAAACATCAAAGTCGCCGCGAGATATACCCGGATGACGACAGATACGAAACCAGCAGAATCGCATCCGTTCCTGGCCGAGGTGAGCCGCCTGCTCCACCTGATGGTCAATGCCGTCTATTCGGATCGCGAGATTTTCTTGCGAGAGCTCATCTCGAACGCGTCCGATGCTTGCGACAAGCTGCGGTATGAAGCCATCGCTCATCCGGATTCGCTCGGCTCCGACGACCGCCTGCACATCACGATCATCCCGGACAAGGCTGCCGGTACGCTGACCGTGGCCGACAACGGTATCGGCATGGATCGCCAGGAGATGGTGGAGAACCTTGGCACGATCGCCAAGTCCGGCACCCGGGCCTTCCTTGACCAGATGCAGCAGGCTGAAGAGGGCAGTGGCCTCATCGGCCAGTTCGGAGTGGGATTCTACTCGGCCTTCATGGTGGCCGAGAGCATCGAGGTGACCAGCCGCCGGGCAAGCTCCGATGAAGCATGGGTCTGGCGGTCGGACGGGGTGTCCGGGTTCTCGGTTTCACCGCCCAGCTCTGCCGGGCTGCCCCCTCGCGGCACGTCCGTCACTCTGAAGCTCAAGAAGGATGCCCTCATCTTTCTCGAGCCCGACGAACTGGAGCGCATCGTCCGGGCCTACTCCGATCACATCCTGTTTCCGATCGAGCTGAAGCTGCCCGGCGAAACGGCGCGCCAGATCAACACGGCAAGCGCGCTTTGGCACCGGGCGAAGTCCGAGGTGACGGAAGAGCAGTACACGCAGGCGTATCGCTCGATCACCAACAGCATCGATGAGCCGGCTTTGACGGTTCACTACAAGGCGGAAGGGCGGCAGTCCTATGCGGTACTGCTCTTCGTCCCCAAGCTGCGGCCCTACGATCTCTTCGATCCGAACCGGAAGGGCCGTGTGAAGCTCTATGTACGGCGCGTCTTCATTACCGAGGACGCCGGGCTCCTACCGGCCTACCTCCGGTTCGTCCGTGGAGTCGTGGATAGCGAGGACATTCCGCTCAACATCTCCCGCGAGATGCTGCAGAAGAATCCGCTGGTCGGCCAGATCCGGTCGGCAGTCACGGGCCGAATGCTCACTGAGCTGGAGCGGTTCGCATCGCGCGACGCCAAGGCCTACGAGGCCGTATTCGAAGCGTTCGGGTCCGTCCTGAAGGAAGGGATCTACGAGGATACCGCGCGGCAGGATCAGCTCCTGAAGTTGGCTCGCTTCCGCAGCACGGCAGGGTCTGAATGGCGGTCCCTCGCCGACTACGCCGCAAGCATGCGGCCGAACCAGAGCGAGATCTACTTCCTTGCGGGCGAGGATCTGGGCCGCCTGGCCGCCAGCCCGCAGCTCGAGGCGGCTCGCGCCCGCGGAGTCGAGGTGCTCTTGCTCACGGATCCGATCGACCACTTCTGGACGTCCCTGAGCCTGAGATTCGATGGCAAGCCGTTTCGCTCACTGAGCCAGGGCGAGGTGGATCTCACCGGCATTCCTTTGCTGGACGAGAACAAGGCCGCGGAGAAAGAAGCAGAGGGCACGCAGGTGAAAGCGCTCGTGGATGCGCTGCGCACGGCTCTCGGCGAGGCGGTCACCGACGTCCGCGCCTCGAAGCGGCTGACCGAAAGCGCGGTGTGTCTGGTTGCGCCCCGCGGCGGACCGGATCTTGGTCTCGACAGGCTGCTCCAGCGCCAGCAGCCGGGCCTCACATCGCGGCCGGTGCTCGAAATCAACCCGAACCATCCGCTGATCATCGCGGTCGGACGGCGGATCGCCGACCAGGGCAATGGAGAGATTGCCGAGTGGGCGCAACTGCTGTTCGACGAGGCCCGCATCCTCGAAGGTGAGACCCCCGCCGACCCTGCGAGCTTTGCCACCCGCATGAACCGGATGATGCTGAAAGCGCTGGGCGTGCACTGAAAGGTACAGCGACGCGCCTCCCCCATGAGCAGACAATGCCGCTAATGCATGGGCCCCACGACCCAGCTCGCCCCGACCATGGGTCCGACGGTGCCTTGCTGCAGGAGCACGGCGCAGCGCTGCCCTTTTTCCTGAAGGACGGCTGACTGCTGCAGGTCGATCGTAGTGGGTTTCTCCGACCACATTCCGATGGCCGTGAGGTCGCGGACGACGTTGGCGTAGATGACTTTTTTGCCGCTGTTCTCGCCGCGCCTGATCTCCACCTCCACGCTGGGTTGCACGACGGCCAGCCAGATCGTGCCGCCGCTCATGTCGCTCCCAGCCGGAATGGCCCCAACTTCGATATTGATCGTGTTTCCATCGGTTCGGGCCATCAGCTCGATGCGGTGCGATGCGAGCTGCTGGGAGGTTTCGGCGATGGCCTGGTCGATCTCGTCCTTGCGGCTGCCGACGACGTGGACGAGACCGTTGACGACGACTTGCGGCGTGTAGACCCGACCGTCACCGCGCTGTTCGGCATAGGCCCGTTGCCGGTGCGTGAACTTGGGGCTGGCGAGGGTGTCTCTCCAGCCGAGATAATCCCAGTAGTCGACGGGCAGCGAGAGCGCCACGATATCCTGTCGCGCGGCGTAGCTGCGAAGCAGGGCGTCGGCTGTCGGGCAGGAGGAGCAGCCCTGGCTCGTAAACAGCTCGAGAACGGAAACAGCCCGCAGCCCCTCTGCCGGGGTGGCCCATACCGCCCCGATTGCAAGGACCGGCAGGGAAAGAATTAGAAACGCTGTCAGCCAGCGGGTCATAGTCATCCTTCAGCGTTTTCGAGCGAAACTTATCCGCGGGTCGGCCTCCAAATGCCAGTCACGAATGGGTGAGTTGCACGCTTACCTTCAAGTGGAAGTGGAAAGGCCGGCGCAAGGGCCGGCCTTTTCTGGTTCACGCTGCGATAGCGAGGTTGCGCAGCACGTATTGCAGGATGCCGCCGTGGCGATAGTACTCCAGCTCGTCCAGAGTATCGATCCGGCAGAGCAGCGGTACTTCCTGAGACTTGCCCTCAGCAGAGGTGATGACGGCAGCCAGCTTCGCCCGAGGCTTGATATCCGAGAGTCCGCGAATGCTCACCGTCTCGTCGCCCTTGAGATCGAGAGAGAGCCAGCTGTAGCCATCCTCGAACACAAGCGGCAGGACACCCATGCCGACGAGGTTCGAGCGATGGATGCGCTCGAAGGATTGTGCGATCACCGCCTTCACCCCGAGCAGATTGGTGCCCTTGGCGGCCCAGTCACGGGACGAGCCGTTGCCGTACTCGACGCCGGCGAAGACCACGAGGGGCACGCCTTCGTCGCGATAGCGCATCGCCGCGTCATAGATGAACATCGTCTCGCCCGAGGGGTAATGGACGGTGTAGCCGCCCTCGCGGACGTTGCCATCGGCACCTTTCACCATGTGGTTCTTGATGCGAATGTTGGCGAAGGTGCCCCGCATCATCACCTCATGATTGCCCCGCCGCGTGCCATACTGGTTGAAGTTTTCAGGCCGCACCTGCCTCTCGATCAGGTAGCTTCCGGCCGGGCTATCCTTCTTGATCGAGCCCGCCGGCGAAATGTGGTCCGTGGTGATCTTGTCGCCCAGCAGCGACAGGATGCGCGCGTCCGCAATGTCGGAGATGGGCTGCGGCTCCTTCGTGATGCCATGGAAGTAGGGCGGGTTCTGCACATAGGTGGAGCCGCTGTTCCAGGAGTACGTCAGGCCTGGGATGGCCTTGATCTTCTGCCAGTGCTCGTCGCCCTTGAACACATCGGCGTAGCGCGACCTGAACATCTCGCGCGAGATGTTCTCGGCGATATACTTCTGGATCTCCTGGTTGCTCGGCCAAATGTCGCGGAGGTAGACCGGCTGGCCGTCCTTGCCGATGCCGAGCGGCTCGGTGGCGAGATTTTTCGTCACCGCCCCGGCCAGCGCGTACGCGACGACGAGCGGCGGTGAGGCGAGATAGTTCGCCTGCACATCGGGGCTGACGCGGCCCTCGAAATTGCGGTTGCCGGAGAGCACGGCCGCCGCGACGAGGCCGTTCTCGTTGATCGTCTGCGAGATCTCCGGCGCGAGTGGCCCCGAGTTTCCGATGCAGGTGGTGCAGCCAAATCCCACGACATGGAAACCGAGTTGGTCCAGATAGCGCTGCAACCCGGACTTGTCGAGGTATGCCGCCACGACTTGCGACCCAGGCGCCAGCGAGGTCTTCACCCACGGCTTGACGGTCAGGCCTTTTTCGACGGCATTTCGCGCGAGCAGCCCGGCGCCGATGAGCACGCTCGGGTTGGACGTATTCGTGCAGCTCGTGATCGCCGCGATGGCGACGTCGCCGTGGCCAAGGTCGAAATCCTTGCCGGGCACCTCATAACGCGCTGTGGTGCCGCTCGTCTTGCGGTACTCGGTTTCGAGCGCGGTGGCGAACCCGCTCGCCACCTTGTCGAGTGCGATACGTCCTTCCGGACGCTTTGGACCTGCCATCGACGGCTCGACCGTGCCGAGGTCCAGCTCCAGTGTGGACGTGAAGACCGGATCAGGAGACTCGGACGTGCGGAACAGGCCCTGCGCCTTGGTATAGGCCTCGACCAGCGCGATGCGGTGCGACTCTCGACCCGTGAGGGCGAGATAGTCGAGCGTCGCCTGATCGACGGGGAAGAATCCGCAGGTCGCACCATATTCGGGCGCCATGTTGGCGATCGTCGCCCGGTCGGCGATGGTCATGTGGTCGAGGCCCGGCCCGTAGAACTCGACGAACCGCCCGACGACGCCGTGCTTGCGCAGCATCTGCGTGATGGTCAGCACGAGGTCGGTGGCGGTGACGCCCTCCTTGAGCCGGCCCGTCAGCTTGAAGCCGACGACCTCCGGAATGAGCATCGACTGCGCCTGGCCGAGCATGGCCGCCTCGGCCTCGATGCCGCCGACGCCCCAGCCCAGCACCGCGAGACCGTTGACCATCGTGGTGTGGCTGTCGGTGCCGACGAGCGTGTCAGGGAACGCGTGCGTTTCACTGCCGACCTCGCGGGTCCAGACCGTCTGCGCGAGATATTCGAGGTTCACCTGATGGCAGATGCCGGTGCCCGGCGGCACGACGCGGAAGTTGGCGAAGGCGCCCTGCCCCCACTTGAGAAATTCGTAGCGCTCCAGGTTCCGCTCGTATTCGAGCTCGACGTTGCGGGCGAACGCACGGGGACTGCCGAACTCGTCCACGATCACAGAGTGGTCGATGACCAGATCCACCGGCACGAGCGGGTTGATCTTGCGCGGATCGCCGCCGAGCGTGTTCATGCCGTCCCGCATGGCGGCGAGATCCACCACTGCCGGCACGCCGGTAAAGTCCTGCATCAGCACACGGGCGGGCCGGAACCCGATTTCCTTCTCGACCTTGCCGCGGTTGTCGAGCCAGGCCGAGACCGCGCGGATGTCCGCCTTGCTCACCGAGCGGCCGTTCTCGTGCCGCAGCAGGTTTTCCAGCAGCACCTTCATCGCGTAAGGCAGGCGGGAGATAGCTGCGAGGCCGTTCTTCTCGGCATCGGGTAGCGAGAAGTACGTGTAGGTCTTACCTTCGACTGAGAGTGTCTTTCGACTTTTGAAGCTGTCCAACGACACGGATTCTTGCGCGGTCACGATTTGTCCTCCATCCGAGCAACTGAAGCCGCGCCGCCGGAGCGCCGGCGGAGGGATCATTCCCGTTTTTGCGCTAGCGTCGATAGAAGCGTGCTCCTTATATAGCCGCGCTCGCGCGAGGGCCAGCCCGCGGGTTGTCTCACTTGGGCGGGCACGAAATACGCAGTCAAAAGACAGGTTGCGGTGACGGACGACAACACGATTGCGCCTGATCGGGCCTCCCGTCCCAGACTCACGGTGGAAAGCCTCGCCGTGGAGCGTGGAGGGCGGCGCGTGCTCACGGACCTGTCATTCGACGTGAATGCAGGCGAGGCACTGCTGCTCACTGGCCCCAACGGTGCAGGCAAGACGACGCTCCTGAAGGCGATCGCCGGTTTTCTTGCGCCGGTTTCCGGCCGCGTCGGCCTTGTGGGTGATGCGGATGATCGGCCGCTGGCAGAGCGCGCGCATTATGTCGGCCATCTGAACGGCACACGCGCCACCCTCACCGTCGCGGAGAATGCCCGATTCTGGGCACAGTATCTCGGCGGATCGACCGAGCACGTCCTTGCTGCGCTCGAGCGCTTTGGCCTTGCCTCTCTTGCCGCAATTCCAGCGGGCTATCTCTCGGCAGGGCAGAAGCGGCGGCTGGCGTTGGCCCGTCTGCTATTTGCGCCGCGCCCGCTCTGG
>JAEVZQ010000260.1 GCA_023392135.1 Pseudomonadota bacterium
GGCCGGCGTTGTTGATCAGGCCCTGGTTCTTGTTCGCATAGGCCGCCTTGACGATCTCCTCCAGGCTCTTGCTCTCGAGCCCGGAGCCCTGAAGCAGCTTGTTTCCGGTGTCGACGTAGGCCTGGTGATGCTTGTCGTGATGGAATTGCAGCGTCTCCGCCGACATGTAGGGCTGGAGCGCATCATAGGCGTAGGGCAGGTCAGGAAGCTTGAAGGTCACAGCAGTCCTCCGTCGCGTTGGGGGTTAGACCTAGGAATCCGGGGTGGGGCGGTCAAACTAGCCCCTTGCTCCCGGCAAATCAAACGCGGTCGGAGGGGTGTAGGTGCCAAACCTGAAGAGGAGGGAAGAGTGGGGCGCGGTCGACCCTGAGCGCCGCGCCCCGTGGATCACGCCGGGGAAGTAATCTCAGGGTAGTGTCACCCTAATCGAGACCGGTTGAACACTGTCTGAATGCTGTATTCATCTATCGTTCATGTGTTGCGGACGGCTTCCGCCGGGTCCTGGCAAGGCATGAATGCTATCAAGCCGCCGCTTTTCCTGCCAGATTAGCAATAATCTTCATCCCGAGACTATCAGGGCCGGGCACACGAGGACGTCTCAGCTTCCGTTCATCCGACGGGTTCCATGCTGCTGCGACGTTCATCGTTCGGTTCGTCCGCTTCAGACAGGCATAACACAGATGACTTCGCGCTTCAGAAAATACCTGTTCACGCTGGCTGTCCCCGTGGCTGCGCTTGGTGCTGCAAGCCTCTGGCTGCCGAAGATGATGGCCGGGGGGAACGACAAGATCTCCTAAGAGACGGTGGAGGTCACGCGTGGCCCGATCCGCAAGGTGGTCTCGACGTCCGGGCCGGTGCGCGCGCTCGTCACCGTCCAGGTCGGCTCACAGCTCTCCGGCCAGATCCAGACCGTCTCGGCAGACTACAACACCGAGGTGAAGGAAGGTGATGTTCTGGCCGGGCTCGACGCCAAGACATACAAGGCCCGTGTCGACCAGGCCAAGGCGGACCTCGCGGCGGCGAAGGCCCAACTCGCCAACCAGGAAGCGGCAATCATCAAGGCGGAAGCCAACCTGCGCCAGGCGGAGCGGGTCATCGAGCGCCAGCAGAAGCTCGCCGATCGCGGGAACTCTGCTCAGGCTTCGCTCGATACGGCCATCCGCGATGCCGAGCTGGCCCGCGCTGATCTGATCATCGCGCAGGCGCAGGTCGAGAATGCCAAGGCCGTCATCGCGCAGCGCGAGGCCCAGCTCGTCCAGGCGCAGATCGATCTCGACCGCACGGTCATCCGTTCCCCGATCAACGGTACCGTCATTTCCCGCACGGTCGACGTCGGCCAGACGGTGGCGGCGAGCCTGCAAGCGCCGGAGCTGTTCCAGATCGCCCAGGATCTGCGCCGCATCCGCATCGAGGCGCAGGTCAACGAGGCCGACGTCGGCGTCATTGCGGACGGCAATCCCGCAACCTTCACCGTCGATGCGTATCCGGATCGCACGTTCAAGGGCCGCGTCACACAAGTGCGGCTTGCCGCAACTGAGCTCGAGAACGTGGTCACCTACACCGTAATCGTCGAGGCTTCCAATGAGGACCGGCGTCTGTATCCGGGAATGACGGCCAACCTGCAGATCGTCACGGCAGAACGTGGAAACGCCCTGCGGCTGTCGAATGATGCGCTTCGCTTCAGGCCCCGCGATCAGGTCGCGAGCCGAAAGAATGATCCATCACCCGAGCAGCGCGCTGCCCGTATCGCCGAACGCATGAAGGTCGAGATCAACCTGACCGATGAGCAGGCCGCGGCGCTCAGCGACGAGCTTGCCCGGAGAATGGCGGAGGCCAGTGCCAACCAGCCGGCGCCGTCACCAGCTTTCGGCCGGGCGCGCCGTGGCGGTGGCAATCAGGGCAACGCCGGCCAATTCATGAAGCGGGTCGAGCAGATCGTTGCACCGATGCTCACCGAAGAACAGCGCCCCCTGTTCGAGAAGTGGAAGCGGGAGCGGGAGAACGTGCGCACTGCAACGGTCTGGACGCTCGGTACGAATGGCGCGCTGGAGCAGCGGTTCGTGCGGCTCGGACTGGGTGATGACCAGTTCACGGAAGTCGTCGGCGGAAATGTGAAGGCGGGCGACGTGCTGGTGAGCCGCGCGCGGGAGGTGCGGTCATGAGCGAGGTCGCAACTCTGGCCCGCACCACCACGCCCGTTACACCTGCACTAATCACGGCCACCGGCGTGTCGAAGATCTACACGATGGGTGACCAGACCGTGCGCGCGCTCGATGACGTGTCGCTCGAGATCGGCGAGGGCGAGTTCGTAGCCATCATGGGTCCCTCCGGGTCCGGCAAGTCGAGCATGATGAACCTCATCGGCGCGCTCGATGTACCAACCTCGGGGAGTCTTTCGATCGACGGCCGCGACATCTCGAAAATGTCCTCCGACGAGCTGGCGGTTCTGCGCAACCGGACCATCGGGTTCGTTTTTCAGCAATTCAACCTGCTGCCGCGCACGCCCGCGCTGCGCCAGGTGATGCTGCCGCTGCTCTATGCCAACCCGAAGCCGGGCCACGCCGAGGCGCTGGCGCGGAAGCGGCTGGAGCAGGTGGGCCTCGCAAGCCGGATGGATCACCACCCGCGGCAGCTCTCGGGCGGTCAGCAACAACGTGTGGCCATCGCCCGTGCGCTCGTCAACAGCCCGAAGATCTTGCTTGCTGACGAGCCGACCGGCGCGCTCGATACGAAAACGACTGCGGAGATCATGCAGCTCTTCTGCGATCTCAACGAGGAAGGCATCACGGTGATCGTCGTCACGCACGAGCCCGAGGTGGCCGACTACGCCCACCGCACGATCGTGTTCCGTGACGGGCGCATCGTGGAGGACAAGCCGCAGTCCGGCTATCAGAGGAGGGCCGCCGAATGAGCCTGTTCGACAGCCTGTTCGTCGCGCTTTCGGCGCTTCGGACCAATCTGCTGCGATCGGTTCTGACGACGCTCGGCATCATCATCGGCGTCGGCTCGGTCATCATCATGGTGGCGGTCGGCTCGGGCGCCACGAGCGAGATCGACAAGCAGATCGCCTCGCTGGGCTCCGACATGCTCGTCGTCTATCCGGGCGACTCGCGGGTGAGGGGGCGTTCGGCCGGCTCGGGGACGACGCTACCGCTCTCCGAGCGCGACCTGCAGGCCATTCGCGACAAGGTGCCGGATGTCGTCGCCATTTCCGGCTATCTGCAGGGCAATGCGCCGGTCGTCTACGGAAACATGAACTGGACGACGTCGATCGGTGGTATCCATGACCAATATCTGACCGTGCGCGATTGGCCGCTCGCCCAAGGCCGTGAGCTGACGCCCCAGGAGGTGATGGCCGGCGCGCGGGTGGCAATCATCGGCCACACGGTTGCCGAGAAGCTGTTCGGCGGCGGGGATCCGATTGGCGCAGGCATCCGCATCAAGAATGTGCCGTTCGAGGTGATCGGCGTGCTGTCGTCGAAGGGCCAGTCGAGCTTCGGGCGCGATCAGGACGACATCATCTTTCTGCCCATCACCGCGGCGCGTGGACGGATCGTTGGCAGGAGCCAGGTTGTCAACGACCAGGTCGGTCAGATCTACGTGAAGTTCGACGGGCGTGCCGACCTGAAAGTAGCGCAGGAGGACGTCGAGGTCGTGTTGCGCGAGCGGCGCCGCATCAGGCCGGGCGCGGAGGACGATTTCAACGTGCGCAATCTCGCCGAGTTTCTGAAGGCCTGCACGGCCGCGCTTTCGACAATGAGCTGGCTCCTGGGCGCAACATCCGCCATCTCGCTCATCGTCGGCGGCATCGGGATCATGAACATCATGCTGGTGTCGGT
>JAEVZQ010000294.1 GCA_023392135.1 Pseudomonadota bacterium
CCTCCCCCATCGGGATAGGTCGGCCCGAAGGGTCGGGTGAGGGGTTGCAACAGTTGCCACCGGCGGAACCCACTCACCCCGACCCTCTCCCGCCGGGGAGAGGGAGATTGGGCGCGAGCTTGACGTGGCGTGGTTCTGTCCAAATCGGAAACGCTCCTCAGCGCCCCGCGAAAGCCCCAAGCGCCGCGAGCGCTTCGTCGATATCGGCCGGGGTGTGGTCGGCGCTGATCTGGAAGCGGATTTCCTCGTCGCCTTTGGGCACGACGGGAAAGTTCAGGCCGGTCGCCAGAATGCCGGCATTACGCAGGTGCGCAACGAGCGTGGCTGTGCGCGTCGTATCGCGTACCATCAGGGGTACGACGGGGTGCTCGCCCGGTAGTGTTTGGAGGCCGAGGGCGGTCAGGCCGTGACGAAAGCGGGCTGTCATCTCGCGGAGGTGATCGAGCAGTTGCTGCCCGCGCGGGCTGTCGACGATATCGACCGCCTTACAGGCCGCAGCGGCCTCCGCCGGCGTGATCGGGTTGGAGTAGATGTAGAACGGCGATGTCTCGCGCAGGTAGCGGATGATCGTTGCGCTGCCTGTCACGTAGCCACCGTTGACGCCGAACGCCTTACCGAGCGTGCCGCCCAACAGGTCGGCCCTGGCCTGTGTCACCTCCTCGGTACCCCGGCCCGTGCGTCCGAATGCGCCGACACCGTGGGAGTCGTCGACCACCAGGATCGCATTCTCCGCGAAGTTGGCGTCATGAGCGTCGATGATGTTGCGAACGGCATCGAGTGGCGCATGATCGCCCCGCATGCTGAAGACGCCATCGGTGACGACGATGGCGCGGTCGCAGGTCTTGGCGGCTTCCGTCAGGTGACGCTCCAGATCGCCGAGATCGAGATGCCGCCAGATGCGCTTCTCCGATGGCCGCCCGAGCGCAATCGCATTGATGATGCAGTTGTGATTGAGCTCATCACTGATGACGGCGGTGCGATCGGTGATGAGCTGTGGCAGCAGACCCATGACGGTCGCGTAGGCGGAGCTGAACAGCATCGCCGCCTCGCGCTCGTGAAAGGCAGCAAGCCGGCGCTCCAGGGCCACGTGCGGCGCCCACGTGCCGCTGATGAAGCGCACGGCTCCCGGCCCGGTACCGTACCGGAGAGCCGCGCCGTCCTCCGCCGCCTTCACCTCCGCGTCGAGTGACAGCCCGAGATAGCTGTTGGAGTTCATACGAAGAAACGGCTGCGCGCCATAGCTTTCGAGGAGAAAACGCGGTCCCTTCTCGCCATCGGCCGGAATGACGCCGGTGATGACGCTCTCGTCACCTTTCAGCCGCCCCGTGTGGCCAAGCTCCGACAACCGCTCTGCGAGCTTCTTTTCCAGCCGTTCCGCGCCCATCGCGACCGACCTCCTTTGGCCTATCGAGGCCCTTCTGCAGATTGCAGCCTTTCGCCGAGCCGCGCCAGCATATCCTCGACCATGGCACCGAGGGTAAATCGAGGTTGCCAGCCCCAATCCTCCCGCGCGGCATTGTCGTCCATGGACCGCGGCCAGCTTTCCGCGATCGCTTGGCGGACAGGGTCTACTTTGTAATCAACGACGAACTCCGGGATGTGTTTGCGAATTGCCTCGGCCAGTTCGGCCGGCGTGATGCTCATGGCCGTGACGTTATAGGCGTTCCGGAAGCGCAGCCGGCCCGCATCTGCCTCCATCAGCTCGACCATCGCGCGGATCGCATCCGGCATGTACATCATGTCGAGGCGCGTATCGGCCGACAGAAAGCACGAATAATGCCGATATCGGATCGCCTGATGGAAGATGTCCACCGCGTAGTCGGTCGTGCCGCCGCCAGGTGGTGCGCTGTACGAGATCAGGCCTGGCAGACGCAGGCCGCGGGCGTCGACGCTGAAGCGGCGAGCATAGTAATCACACAGCAGCTCGCCGGAAACCTTGGTCACGCCGTAGATCGTGGTCGGACGCTGGACTGTCATCTGCGGGGTGCGATCGCGCGGCGTCGTCGGGCCGAAAGCGCCGATCGAGCTCGGGAAGAAAACACTGCAGCGATAGCGCCGGGCAACCTCTAGCACATTGTAGAGGCTGCCCATGTTGACGCTCCAGGCAACCTGAGGCTTCGCCTCTGCCGTCGCCGAAAGGATCGCAGCGAGATGAAAGACCGTGCCGACGTCATGCCGCCGAACAACATCCTGGAGCTGCGAGAGGTCCGTACAATCGAGTTGCTCGCTCGGTCCGGACGACGGGTCTCCAAGCGGCTCCATGCGCAGGTCGGATGAGATGACACGCTCGCTTCCGTAGCGGTCGCACAAGGCAGGAACCAGCTCCGAGCCGATCTGTCCCAGCGCGCCCGTAACGAGAATCGATCGCGCGTTCGGTGATGCTGGTGGCATCAAGTTATTCCCCTCACGAGCTCACCCGTGTGCAATCTCACGACTTGTGCTCCGCGCGGGCAGGCTCCTGCTCGGCGTTGGCGGCTTTATTCATGATGCCAACGACCTCGTCATCGGGAACCTGATGGAAGTCGTCGTAGTGCATGCCGATGGCAAAGAACGGCTCCGGTGTCTCGAGGCAGATCACATCGTCGACCAACTTTTTCAGCAGCTCGATCGTGTCGGCCGGCGCGACCGGAACGGCGAGGATCAGCCGAAGCGGGTTCTTGCGTTTGAGCGCAGCGATGGCTGCCCGGATGCTCGCACCAGTCGCGATGCCGTCATCAATCAATATGAGGGTGCGGTTCTCCAGGGATGGGCGTGGCCTTCCCTCCAGGTATACCTGCCGTCGCCGCTCAATTTCGGCGAGCTCCTCCTTGGCTTGCTCATCGATATAATCCTGGGTGAGGCCCGCCATCCGCATCACCTCGTCATTGACGACGATCTCCGGCTCACCGCCGTTAACGACGGCCGCTGCCGCCAGCTCGGGCTGATACGGCACGCCGATTTTCCGGACGAGCACGAGGTCGAGAGGGGCATTGAGCGCCTTCGCGACCTCTGCCGCGACGGGCACGCCGCCCCGTGGCATCGCGAGCACGACCGGATGAGCCGGCCCGAGCTCCTTAAGCCGTCTGGCGAGCAGCTTGCCTGCGCTCCTGCGATCCCTGAACGGATTGGACGATTTCATTAAAGCGCGCTCCCGAGATGCGATTCGAACCAGCGGCCCGCCTGTTCGACGACCTGATCGAGCGTCCCAGGCTCCTCGAAAAGGTGCGTCGCGCCGGGAATGATTTCGATGCGCTTCTCACACGAGAGCAGTTCGAGCGCCTGCTCGTTGAGGTCGATGACACCGAAGTCGTCGCCGCCGATGATGAGCAGCGTCGGCGCTCGGACGCTTCCCAGCCAGTCGACGGCCAGATCCGGCCGGCCACCGCGGGAAACAACGGCGCTGACGTCATCCGGAGCCTGCGCAGCGGCGACGAGTGCTGCGGCAGCACCGGTGCTGCTGCCGAAAAGACCTAATTGAAATTCCGCAGTAGCCGCGTTCGCGCGCGCCCAACGGACCGCCTCGGCGACCCGCCTGCCGAGCAGGGGGATGTCGAAGACGTTGGCGCGGTAGGTCGCCTCCTGCTCGGTCAGGAGGTCGAAGAGCAGGGTGGCGAGGCTGCGCCTGTTGAGCTCATGGGCAACGTGAGTGTTGCGGGGGCTGAGCCGGCTCGATCCGCTGCCATGGGCAAAAATGACGAGTCCGATCGCGGCCTCGGGGATCCGAAGTATCCCTTCCAAATGGTGACTGCCGACTTCGACAGTGAGCTCGCGTGCCTGTTGTATCTGGGCCATGACTGCCTCGTGGTTCGGTTCTGAGGCAACAGGTTGCTCTCTGCGCGACCACGCATCGCATGCCTTTTCTGGGCCGGACGGCGGCAGCGCGCATTGATGCTGGTCAACGATGGAACCGCTGAAACGCGCTCGTCTTTTGCCCGTTGAACACGACTGAGCCGCGCCGTGGTCGTTCACAACGCAGAGATTGCCGAATTGTTCAACCGCCTTGGCGATCTGGCCGAGAAAGGTGGGATGTTCTCAATATGCGGCCCTGGCCCGCCTTGAAGGCTCTTCTCACACGCTGACCCGGGGCCGCGATGCCATCCATAAAGCTGATGCTCACTGGCGATGTGATGACCGGTCGGGGGATCGACCAGATCCTGCCGCATCCGTGCGATCCCGTCCTTTACGAGGACTACGTCGAAAGCGCTCTCGACTATGTGACCCTTGCGGAGGACGCGCACGGGCCAATTCCGAGGCGGGTCCCATATGGGTATGTCTGGGGCGACTCGCTCAACGAAATCGAGAGGCAAAATCCAGACTTCCGCATCATCAACCTGGAGACAGCAATCACTGCTGATGGAAGGCCGGAACCGAAGGGAATAAACTACCGGATGCATCCTGCGAACGTCGGCGTCCTGAAGGC
>JAEVZQ010000389.1 GCA_023392135.1 Pseudomonadota bacterium
ACCTTCTGGTGCGGGAGCTTCAGGAGAGCATCGTCGAGCCCCAGCTCGGCCATCAGCTCCAGCGTCGAGGGATGGATGGTATCGCCGCGGAAATCGCGCAGGAAGTCGGCATGCTTCTCCAGCACGATCACCGGGATGCCCGCGCGAGCGAGGAGAAAGGCGAGCATCACTCCCGCCGGGCCACCACCGGCGATGCAGCACGTAGCCGATAGTCTTATGGCGGTCATAGCGTATCTACTCCAGCGTCGTCTTCGCGCTCCGCTGTCGCTTGATTTCTCCCCTCCGGACCTTGCCTTCGAGGCGCCGTTCACGGGAGGCCTTGGTCGGACGGGTCGGAATGCGCCGTTTGGGCTGCACCGTCGCCTGCCTCACGAGCTCGATCAGCCGTTCCCTTGCATCTGCGCGGTTGAGCTCCTGGGTGCGGTGGCGCTCTGCCCGGATGACGAGCACGCCCTCCTTCGTCATGCGCCGTCCGGCGAGCCTCCGGAGCCGGTGACGCACCGGCGATGACAGGCTTTGGCTTGCCGCCACATCGAAGCGCAATTCCACCGCTGTCGAGAGCTTGTTGACGTTTTGGCCACCCGGACCCGAGGCACGTATGAACTGTTCCTCGATTTCGCTCTCGGGAATGCTGATGCTGTCCGTCACACGGAGCACGTCGAGCCTCTCTCAATTGCGGCAGGCGTCCAAGCCTACCCTTACTCCTTCGCGCGGCTCCAGCGAACTCCGGAGCCGCGGATTTGCACCCGCTTGCGGCGCGGTGCCCCTTGCACGGGTGGCCACACCTTGGCATCAACCCCGTCGGTCAAAACAGCAGGCGGAAGCCCGGTGCCGAAGCTCTACAAGAGAAGACGTTCGAGAATCCGCCTGCCTGCGGCTCTGCGCGACTTGCAGTTCCGCGCCGAGTACGTTCTGCTCCGCATCATCGTGGGGCTTGTGCGCGCGTTGCCGCTCAGTCTGGCCGTCAGGGCTTCGGCCAGAGCCTGGCGAATTCTCGCGCCAGTCGCCTCCCCTGTCCGGCACGCGCGGGCGCTCGAAAACGTGGCCATCGCCTTCCCGGAGAAGAGCGAGGATGAGCGCCGCGACATCGTGCTGGCGCATTGGGAGAACCTCGGCCGCGTCATGGCCGAGACGATGCAGCTCGACCGCATCCTGCACGACCCGTCCCGCATCGAGATCGAAAGCGCCGCCATTTTCGCCCGCTACAAGGATAAGCTCGGCCCCGCGATCGGCGTTTCGTTGCATATGGGTAACTGGGAGCTGGCCATCTGGCCGCTCGTCGTCGCCGGCGCCAACCCCGCCGCCATCTATCGCTCGGTCAACAACCCCTATGTCGATCAGTACCTCCGGGCCCAACGCAAGGAGCTCTATCCCGGCGGCCTGTTCGGCCGCGGCCGCGTCGAAGGCGACCACGGCGAGAGCCAGCGCACGGCGCGGATCATCACCGACTACGTGCGCCGCGGTGGCCGCCTCGGGCTCGTCTGCGATCTCCACGACCGCACCGGTATTCCTGTCCCGTTCTTCGGCAGGCCCGCCAAAACGCAGGCGATCGCCGCCATGATCGCGCGGCGGGTGGGTGCCCGTATCTGGATGGCGCGCTGTGCCCGTATTGGAACCGAAAGCCGCTTCCGGGTGCAGATCAAGGAGCTGAAGGTACCGCGCACGGCAAATCAGGCTGATGACATCCGGGCGATTATGACCGAGATGCAGCTCCAGTTCGAGGAATGGGTTCGAGAGGCGCCCGAGCAGTGGATGTGGTCCAACCGGCGCTGGAGCTGAGGGTTGCAGCGGCCGGCCCTTCCGTCGTACCGGATTGCAGCACGAATGCCGGACTGACCGAGCGCAGGAGTTGTCATGCCATCCACTCGCACGCCCGCCAGGTTCTATAGCCCGATTGCCATCGGCGCGCCGGAGCCGCTGCGCCAGCTTCCGGTGCGGCTCGAGCGGATGATCCACTTCGTGCCGCCGCACAATCCCAAGATCCGCGCCCGGCTGGCTGAGACGATCGCCAGCGTGGACGTTCTGCTCGGGAACCTGGAGGACGCAATCGCTGCGGACGACAAGGAGGCGGCGCGAGGCGGCTTCATCGAGATGGCCCAGCAGCACGACATCGGCACGACAGGGCTGTGGGTGCGGATCAACGCCCTGAACTCGCCATGGGGGCTCGACGACATCATCGAGATCGTCTCGGCCGTGGGCTCCAAGCTCGACGTGATGATGCTGCCCAAGGTCGAGGGGCCGTGGGACATCCACTACCTCGACCAGCTACTGGCTCAACTCGAAGCGAAGCACAAAGTCGACAGGCCGATCCTGATCCACGCCATTCTGGAGACCGCCGAAGGGGTTTCGAACGTCGAGGAGATCGCGGCGGCGAGCCCGCGCATGCACGGCATGAGCCTTGGGCCCGCCGACCTCGCCGCCTCCCGCGGCATGAAGACGACCCGCGTGGGCGGCGGCCATCCGGACTACGGCGTCCTTGCCGATGCCGGATCGGGCGGCCCGCGCACTTTCTTCCAGCAGGACCTGTGGCACTACACGGTTGCGCGCATGGTGGATGCCTGCGTGCGCAACGGCATCAAGCCATTCTACGGTCCGTTCGGCGATTTCTCGGATGATGCGGCCTGCGAAAGCCAGTTTCGCAACGCCTTCCTCCTGGGCTGCGTGGGGGCATGGTCGCTGCATCCAAAGCAGATCGCCATCGCCAAGCGCGTGTTCAGCCCGGATCCGAATGATGTTGCATTTGCAAAACGCATCCTCGACGCTATGCCAGACGGAACGGGCGCAGTCATGATCGACGGCAAGATGCAGGACGATGCGACCTGGAAGCAGGCGAAGGTGATCGTCGATCTTGCACGGCTCGTCGCGGCCAAGGATCCCGACCTGGCCTCCGCGTACGGCGTTTGAGAAAAGGCGCCACGCGATTTGAGACAAGTTGTGCGCTTGCCGCAACAGCAGGGGGGAGTTTATGAGCTATTCTCGATCGGGTGCACAAATTGGGGGGGCTGGTGCCAGTGCACACCCGAGTTCGGGTGCCAGTCCGGGGAACTGTGGTGCCCAATCTGCCATGAGTAAAATTTCTGTGGCCAAGTATGCCATCGGCCAGGTGGTTCGCCATCGGTTCTATCCGTTCCGTGGCGTCGTCTTCGACGTGGATCCCGTGTTCGACAACACCGAGGAATGGTGGCTGTCGATTCCAGAGGAGATTCGCCCGCGCAAGGACCAGCCCTACTATCATCTGCTCGCCGAGAACGCGGAGACGGAGTACGTGGCCTATGTGTCCGAGCAGAACCTGATGGCGGACGACAGCGGCGCGCCGCTTCGGCATCCGAAGGTTCTCGAGCTGTTCGCCGAATCGGAGAACGGGCAGTACGAGGCGACGTTCGTGCAGCCGCACTGAGCTGCGAATCGGCAGAGCGCCGCTGGTAGCGGTTGTCGCGCTGACTGGTCCGCAGATGGATGCAAGCCAGTCTGGGCGATCACCAGCTCTCCCCTCGATGGGGAGGATCGCGCGGCGCCAGCCGCGAAGAGGGCCCGCTTCTAGGCGCCAATATCGGCTGATGACCTAGTCGCTCCCGCAAAGGGAATGGGAGA
>JAEVZQ010000430.1 GCA_023392135.1 Pseudomonadota bacterium
GTTTCGATACGAAGACCACCGCGAGAACGTTCTGCGGGCACCGATTACGCTGTTCGCGAATCGGTTCGGGCCATCGGTCGTGCCAGGAGAGGTGGCGACATCCGCGCCGAGCCTGCTGCCATCAAGAGCTGGCGCCTGCTAGAAACGCTCAGTTCCGGAATACCCGCTCCTTCCAGGACATCTCCTCACCGTAGCGCGAGCGCGACTGGCTCCGTTGCGGCTGTGGCGACGAGCGGCTCGCATCCGGGCTACGCGCGCGCGAGTGGCTGACAGAGTGCCCGAGCGGGTCATCCGACGCCGCGACCTGCTTCTTCTTGAGCACCTGCTCGGCCATCTCGTCGAAGTCCGGCAGCGTTGTTGCCGGGGCTTTCGGCACGACATGGACGACCCGATAGCCGCGCGCCTTGAGCTCATCGAGCAGGCCCTTCAGCCCGCGCGCCGTCGAAGGCTGGATGTCGTGGAACAGCAGGATGCCCTTCTTCCGCTGCGCCAGCTGGTTCAGAATATTCTGCTTGACCGTCTGCGCACTCGAGGTGCGGAAGTCGTAGGAATCAGCGTCTATGGAAAAGGCGGCTATTCCCCGCTGCTCGAGCATCGAGCGAACCGCCTGTGGATCGCTTAGGTAGGGAAAACGGAAGAAAGGAGCAACGGGGCTCCCGAGAGCGGCCTGTACCGCGCTCAGGCCCAGCTCGACCTCTGCTTTGGCCTGGGCAAAGGAGAGGGAACGCAGGTTCTTGTGAGACCAGGTGTGCGAGCCGATGGTATGGCCGCGCATCGCCGTTTCCTGCAGCAATTCCGGGTCGGCCACGGCCATCCGGCCGACACTGAAGAAGATTGCCTTCGTACAGTGGGCGTCGAGTGCATCGAGAATGGCCGGGGTGTGGCGTCGCGACGGTCCGTCGTCGAACGTCAATACGACCTCTCCATCCTTCAGGAAGTCGAAATCCCTGTACTGAGAACGCCCGAAGCGCGGCCCCGCCGACGCATCGATCTCTACCGTTCGAGAGACGCCGATTGCGCCAGGACCTGCTTTGCATTCAGCCGGTTGAGATTGGGCAGCGGAATCTGTCCAGAAGCAAAACAACAGGGCCGCCAAGCCGATAGCGGCGGTCGAACGCATTCGAATTCTCCAGATGACCCCGTTTCCCTCGGGCCCGAACTATACGGGCAGCCGCCTGCGCCCTGCAACCGGTGGGAGCACGGATTTCAGGGGATAGTTACCCTTACGTAACAAACCTATGCCGCAGAGCTGCCGGGCATCCCATCACGTCGATGTGTCGGAACTGTGGATTGATTGGTGATCATCCGTCCACGTTTGGCGCTTGCAGTCATATTCGTGACATGTTGTCCGGCCACCACCTAACCCGAATGCTTTGCAGGGGCGGGGTGGCGGTTCGTTGCGAAGCACGGCGCGACCGCCCGGCCGCAAGCGAGACGCATGACCCACCTTCTGGCGCTTCCCGCCGGTACAGAGCTCGTCGGGGACTACCGGATCGACCGGGTGCTCGGCGCCGGTGGTTTCGGCATCACGTATCTGGCGGAGGAGCTGGCCCTCGGGCGCGAGGTCACCATAAAGGAATACTTTCCGGGTGATTTTGCGGCACGTAATGGCAGCAATGAGGCCGTGCCCCGCTCACAGGAATCGGAAGGCGATTACCGGTGGGGCCTCGACCGCTTCATCGCCGAGGCCCAGACGCTGGCGATGTTCGATCATCGCAACATCGTGCGCGTCTATCGCTATTTCCGGGCGAACAACACCGGCTACATGGTGCTTCATTTCGAGGAGGGCCAAAGCCTCAAGGGCTGGCTCCAGAGTCTCGGGCGGGCACCGCGGCAGTACGAGCTGGACCGGATCATAGCGCCGCTGCTCGACGCGCTGGAAATCATCCACAATTCCAGCTTTCTCCATCGCGACATCGCTCCGGACAACATCATCATCCGCCGCGACGGCGCGCCGGTGCTGATCGACTTCGGGTCGGCAAGGGGTGACATCGCCCGTAACTCGCGAACGGTCAGCGCGCTCGTGAAGCCGGGTTACAGCCCTTACGAGCAGTATGCCGAAACGGGCAGCCAACAAGGACCGTGGACGGATATTTATGCGCTGGCGGCGACGCTCTATCATGCCGTAACGGGAAAGAGGCCGCCCGACGCCCCCTCGCGCATCGTCAAGGATGAGCTCGTGCCGGCGCACGAGACTGCCCTGAGCGCCTACCGGCCTGGGTTCCTCGCCGCCATCGACCGGGCCTTATCGCTCGACATACAGAAGAGGCCGCAGTCCATCCCGGAATGGCGTGGGCCTCTGCTGGCGCCGGAGCAGCGCAAGGCGGGCTGGGTGCAACGGACGATCGGCAAGGTCGCCGATCAGGAGCAGCCGCCGGCCAAGACGCTCAAGCTCGAAACAGCGGCTCCGCCGCCGCCCGATGCTCCCGGCGCCAAGGGCGGACTGATCGAATACATCGAGCGGTTGAAGAGGCAGTCGTCGCCGCCTGCTGCCCATTCCGTTTCTCCGCCCGCCGCAGAGGAGCAGCCCAAACCGGCAGAGAAGCCAGGCAATCCTGTTCCGCCGCTCATCCTGCCACGCTCGGTGGAGAAACCGCGCGCCAGGAAACAACGCGCGAAACCTGTGAAGGCGGCGAGGCGCGCATGGCAGATGCCGCGGCTGCCGCGATTGCCGCAACTTCCGCAACTGCCCCGATTCCGGCCGTTCGCTGGCTGGAAGTGGCGACCGCTCCTGCTGAAGCTGATGATCGGCGTCGGTGTGGCAGCTTTCGCCGTCGGCCTCCAGGAGCAGCTGCCCGGTTTTCTCATCAGCGCCGATGCAACCCGGGTCGCGGCTTTATCGGAAATCGATTTGCCTCGCCAGATTGCGGGCCACGCTGGCGGAACGACGGCCGTGGCCTTCACGGAGGATAGCCGCCGGATCGTGACGTCCGGCGCAGATCGCACGTTGAAAATCTGGGATGTCGCAACCGGCGCTAATGAGCGGACGATAGGTCTTGGCGAGAGCAAGGTCACCGCTTTGGCAGTCCGTGGACAGCGTGCACTGACGGGGCGCGAGGACGGTACGCTCCAGCTCTGGGATTTGGGGCGCGGCGAACGGCTGGCGCAATTTCAGCGCAACTCGGCGAGCATCTGGTCCGTCGCCTTCATGGGAGACGCGGAGCGCTTCGTCGCTTCCAGTCACGACTGGACCGTGGCCGTCTGGGATACGCGCGCGGCCGAGGCCCCTGTGGTTACCATAGAAGCGCACAAGAGTGCCGTGCAGGATGTGGCCTATTCCCCGAGCGGCGGCATGCTTGCCTCGGGCGGAGCCGACCGGCTGGTGAAGTTGTGGAATGCATCATCAGGTGAGCTCATCCGCACCTACCGGGGCCATCGGGACTTCGTCAGCGCCGTCGCGTTTTCTCCAGATGCCAAGCTGCTCGCCTCGGCTGGGCATGACGGGCAGATCCGGCTGTGGATGACCTCGTCCCATCGCCTTTATCGGATTCTGAGCCGCAGAGCGAAGGTGGTGCATGGGTTGGCCTTTTCTCCCGCGGGCAATCTTTTAGCGGCGGCGAGCACCGACGGTCGTGTCAGGGTCTGGAGCGTCCGGCGCGGACGCTTGCTGCGAAGCCTGGGCGACGGGTCGGACGGGTATAGGTCGGTAGCCTTCTCACCGGACGGCCGCTGGCTGGCTGCAGGCAGCGATAGCGGCGCCGTGCGCCTTTGGAACGCAGAGAAATTGCGCGACAGCCGGTAATCGGCAGAGACTGGTCTTGCACAGCCCGGTACTCCAGGACTCGGCACTGCCGAACGGTTCCGGCAAACTCGCGTGCACGAATCGTCTGAGGCGATGGGGGTGCGGAGTTCGCCTTGGGAGTGCGCCTCTGGGCAGTGGGGATGAGATGTTCGGCTGGCGAAGAAAGTCCGATGGCTTCGAGTGGCACGAGCACGTGCGCACAACCATCAGGATCAGGCGCGAGGATCGGCGGCGGCGCATCGATGATGCCCGGAACCTTGCCGCCGAGGGCCTGAGCAGTGCCGGGCGCGCTGGCGTGGCAGCCGGTAGCTCAGGTCTGAATTTCCTCGGTCAATCGGCGAAACGACTTGGTGAGGCGATCCTCGACGGGTTGGCTGGCCTCATGTCTCTCCTCCCGATCGTCTGGGAAATGTTGCGCACCGGCTCGCGGCGCGCGGTGAATTATGCCGCCGACGGCTTCGTTGCACTCGCATCCCAATTGTTCACATGGTCCGGTCACGCTCTGGAGTATGCCAGTCGAGCACTGATGAATTTCGGCTGTGTGTTGAGCAAAGCTACACAAGCCGGCGCGGTGGTCTCGGCGGCAGGACTTGGTGCTACGGGGAAGGCTTCCTATCGGCTCCTCGTCATAGGCAGTAACTCACTGCGGAGCTCGACTGCGCTGCCGCTGGTGGTGCTCGTCGGTGCCGTTGCTGCGGTCGCAGCAGTCGTCCGCCTGACGG